>JAZRAB010000001.1:0-1585 GCA_045634345.1 Candidatus Flemingiibacterium sp.
ATATGGATTCATTCCTTGATTTTAACCCCAATATTGCCGTTATTCTCAACATTGAGCTCGACCATGTCGACTACTTCAAGAGCATCACGCAGGTGCGCCGTTCCTTCTCGGACTACGCCGCAATTACGGGTCCCGACGGATTTGCCGTTGTCAACGGTGACGACGACAACGTTCGCATCGCTATGGCGGGATACGCGGGCACTCTTGTCACCTTCGGACTTGGCGAAGGATGCGACTATACGGCTTACAATATCGAATATATTTCGGGTATGGCGTCATTTGATATTTATTTCAGAGGAAACTATGCTGCGCACGTTTCGCTTTCTGTACCCGGCAAGCACAACGTATACAACGCTCTCGCCGCTTTTGCCGCGGGAATGATCTGCGGTCTTGACCCCGAAGCCGTCGCCGAAGGGCTTTCACACTATCTCGGCGCGGGCAGACGAATGGAATACAAGGGCAAGTGGAATGACGTTGACGTTTACGATGATTACGCCCACCATCCGACAGAGATCTCGGTAACCCTTCAGGGCTTCCGCGATATGGGATTCGGACGCATCTTCTGCATTTATCAGCCGCACACTTACAGCCGCACCGAAGCACTTTGGGATGATTTCACATCGGCACTGAACACCGCAGACAGAGTGCTGCTCGTTGACATTTACGCCGCTCGTGAGACCGACACCCTCGGTGTAAGCTCCGCGCTTTTGGCTCAGGCAATTGGTGAAAAAGCCGACTACTGCCCCACCTTTGAGGATGCCATCGCCATCCTCGGCACAGAGGCTCGCCCCGGTGACGCCATTGTCGTAATGGGCGCGGGAACCGTTTACCGCATCTTCCCTCTCCTTGGTCTGTGATATGAACAACGCACAAGGATATGGCGCAATAGCGCACATTTACGATATATTCAACGGCGACGTTGATTATGAATCCTGGGCGGATTTTGCCGAGGAATGCTTCGAAAGATTCTTACCCAAAAAGCCCGAGCTCGTGCTCGATCTTGCCTGCGGTACGGGAATTCTGACCGCAATACTTGCCGAGCGCGGATACGATATGACGGGCATCGACCTTTCGCCCGAAATGCTTTCGGTAGCTCGCGAAAGCTGCCCCGAGGACGTTCTTCTGCTTCTTCAGGACATCACATCCTTCGAGCTTTACGGCACCGTTGGCGCCACGCTATGCTCTCTCGATTCGCTCAATCATCTGACGAAAAAGGGTCAGCTTGAAAAATGCTTCTCACTCGTCCACAACTATCTTGACCCCGACGGTATTTTCATCTTCGATATGAACACTCCCGCGCGCTTCGAGCACGAATACGGAAAGAATTCCTATCAGCTTGAGGCGGAAACCGAGGAAGGCTGTGCCGTTTTCTGCAATTGGCAGAACGATTATTCCGAAAAACGCGGCATCTGCCGTTTCTCGCTCAGTGTTTTCACCGAGGAAGAAGCGGGCAGCGAGATCTACTCGCGCCGCGACGAGGAATGGCAAGAGCGTTGCTACACTCGCGCCGAGGTCGAAGAAAAGCTCAAAGCAGCGGGCTTTGAGATATGCGGTGTTTTTGGAAACACTAAATTTAAAAGAGCCG
>JAZRAB010000002.1:0-2239 GCA_045634345.1 Candidatus Flemingiibacterium sp.
ACATCTTACCTATAAATTCATTGTGAAGCGAAGCACGGTTGACATCGGCAACACCCTTGCCCATATATTCGAGCATATAACCGTACACCCTCTGAATCTCAATGAAACGGTCGCGCAAATCCCAATTGCCGAGAGAATCAATCTCCTCGGACAGCAATCCGATAGCCTGTTTCAGCCTCTTGTCGCGCAATAACATTCCGGCTTTCCGCTGTATTTCATTTATACGTTTCTCTTCCATCGTATTTTTAGAGAGATTCTTTTACATTCTAAAACGGCATTTCATCGGTGGGCTTGGGAGGCAGAATATCCATCTGGCTCACCGGTGCCCCATCGGTAATATAATCGGGAAGCGGCGGCAATGGCGCACCCGGCTCTTCGGGCATCGGCGGCGCTGCATTCAGACGAGAAGTCCTCACCATAGGAGCATCTCCAACCGGAGCATCCACAAGCGATTCATCGTCAAGGTTCATGAAGCGTGCAAATTCGCCACGGAACGCCAGACGGACATCACCGATGGCACCGTTTCGGTGCTTGGCTATGATAATCTCAGCCTTTTTGCGCCAATCAAAATCGCCATCCTTATAAATGTGGAAATATTCGGGACGGTTCACAAAGAGTACAATATCGGCATCCTGCTCGATGGCTCCCGACTCGCGAAGGTCGCTAAGCTGCGGGCGCTTACCCTCGACGCCTTCACGTCCTTCAAGGTTACGGTTCAACTGACTGAGCGCCATGATGGGAATATTGAGTTCCTTTGCAAGACCTTTGAGCGCACGCGAAATGGTACTGATTTCCTCCTGACGGCTACCCTTGCCCACATTGGCACTCATCAACTGCAAGTAGTCGATGAATATCATCCTCACGCCATGCTCGCGCACCATTCGTCGGGCTTTTGTACGAAGTTCGAAAACCGACAACTGAGGCGTATCGTCAATATAAAGAGGAGCATTTTCCAATGCAGTAATCTTGCTATCGAGCTGTCCCCATTCATATTTTTCGAGCCTTCCGCTCTTGATCTTGTCGCCGGGAATCTGACACACGTTGCTGATGAGACGCTGTACCAACTGCACATTTCCCATCTCAAGAGAGAACATTCCCACCGGGATTCTGTGGTCTAGTGCCATGTTTCGTATCATGGAGAGCGCAAAAGCTGTCTTACCCATAGCAGGACGCGCAGCAAGGATTATAAGGTCGGTATTCTGCCATCCGGCAGTAATCTTGTCAAGAGCATGATAACCGCTGCTGATACCGCTGATACCGCTGGTGTTCTTCGAAGCTGTCTGTATGTTGGTATATGCCTCCTTGATGACAGGGTTAATCTGCGTAAAGTCCCTCTTCATGTTGTGGCGCGAAATATCGAAAAGTTCCGCCTCGGCACGTTGCATAAGCTCCTCTACATCAACAGTCTCGTCAAAAGCATCAGTCTGTGTCTTGCTGGTAAATGTGATAAGGTCGCGTGCAAGTTTCTTTTGCGCAATGATACGCGCATGATACTCGATGTTCACAGACGAAACCACGCGGCTCGTAAGCTCGGTAACATAGAATGGACCGCCCACCTCTTCGAGCGTACCCTTGCGGCGCAAATAGTCGGTTACCGTAAGAATATCAATCGGACGGTCGTTCAGATCCATCTCCCTGATGGCATCGAATATAAGTTGATGGCGCTTGTCGTAGAACGACTCGGCACGCAGCATATCACCCAAACGGCCGATAGCATCGCTGTCGACCATAAGCGCACCAAGCACAGCAACCTCAAGTTCCAATGCCTGAGGCTGCAAATGACCATACTCATTGACCAAAGGAGCAACAGCAGCCTGCTTGCTACGCGGCTTACGTTTAGGGGTATTTGTTTCTTCCATTATATTATATATGTAAAAGCAGTATCAGATAAAAAACAGCTCCTTTCGGGGCTGCACATAACAGTGCAAAAATACGACTAAGCAAGCGCAAAACAAAATAAACTCATCTGTTTTTTTGTGATTGCAGCAGTTTAATGTTAACTTTGTTCCTGAAAAACTATAGGGAGGTTCTATAAATTAGGTCGCGACGATTTTGAGTTTTATTTTTAGTAGATTTATGATATTTGTAAGGGCGCGATGCGGGCATCGCAACCGAGGAAATATCAAAAAGATGCAAAAATAAAGCCAAAAGTTCGCTTAAGCGAGTGAATAAAAGTTTGCTTTTATTTCCAACGAGCGCAAAAGAACTTCGGAGAAATCCAAAGCGGCCGAAACCGAAC
>JAZRAB010000003.1:0-7237 GCA_045634345.1 Candidatus Flemingiibacterium sp.
GGAGCTTTCTTTCAAGAAAGCGACTCGTTCTCCTTCTCCCCTATAAACTCAAATTTATCCACCCATAAACGACAGCAAAAATTACATCAAATAAGCCGCGCAATTGTGAGGAAACATAGCTTTGAAAAAGCTATGTTTCAAGAAAGGAATCATTATGAATTACGGAATCATATTCGAGGGTGAAACATCTCCACTTGTAAGCGAGCTGTCCAATGCCCTCTCTTCTATCGGTCTTTACAGAGACAAAGATAACACGCTAACGCCCGAAATGCTCGATGCACTAAACATATACCGTACATCAAACAATCTTACCGAGCTTGACTTCTGCGATCCCACAACACTTCGCACGCTCGGAATAGATGCCGATGGAGATGAAATTCTTCTTCTCGCGCGCTACGGCAGTATGCTTGCCGAGACGGAGCTTGCCATTTTTGATGCCTGCCGCGAGATAGTTGCGGAAAGTGTTGATATGGACATCAGTATTGCAGAATCAATAAACCGTCGCGGCGTACTTGGTAAGCTTCACGGCAACGTATCAAAAACAGCCGTCACTGCGGCAGCGTTAGCCTTCCTCCACAAGTGAAAAATCGATACGCCTTGATATAATATCGCAGTCCTCAACGCAGATGCGCACACGCTGACCAAGAGAAAAGCTCTTTCCGCCATCTCCAATAAGACGGCGCGATTTTTCGTCAAATTCATACCACCCACGCAGTGTATTTATCGCAACAAGCCCCTCGCAGGTATTTTCAAGCTCAACAAACATACCAAATCCGGTGACCGAGCTGATAATTCCCTCATATTCATTACCGATCTTATCTGACATGAATATAACCTTGTAAAGATCCTCAATGTCTCGCTCGGCGTTAAGTGCACGAAGTTCATTTTCACTCGATTTTTCCGCAGCTTCACTTGCAAAAGCTTCATATTTCGGTAATGTCTCATTGTCGATTAGACCATGCAGTGCCGCCTTGATGATGCGATGCACCGCAAGGTCGGGATAACGTCTTATCGGTGAGGTGAAATGGCAGTAAAGCGCGCATCCAAGACCAAAGTGTGGTGCTGAGGCTGATGAATATTTCGCCTTCATAAGCGAACGAAGCATCACAGGCGTAACAACGGCCGAGAGGCCCTTTTCGCTTGCTTCAAGCGCGACATCGCGGTAACATGATGGGAGAAGCTTACGGCGGCGAAGCGGACGCACATCGAGTCCGAGATTGTAAATAAATTCAGCAAAGGACTGCACCTTTTCAGAATTAGGCTCCTCGTGCACACGGAATACACACGGAAGCGACATAGAAGTGAGCCACGATGCCGCCGCTTCGTTCGCCGCAAGCATAAACTGCTCAATCATTCTTTCCGATACACCGCGTTCACGTGCTACAATATCAATCGGCATCCCGGCTTCATCAAGCAGGATAACGGATTCGGTAGTTTCAAGTTCAAGCGAGCCTCGTCTACGCGATTTTTCGAGGAGCTTCTCATACAATTCAACCATAAGCGGCAATGTATCTTCAAGCAGAAAAGCATACTTTTCGTAAAATTCTGATTTTTCACCATTGGCAAGTACATCATTCACCTCGTGATATACGCCGCGCACCTTTGAGGAAATTACAGACTCACAAAATTCAGCTTCGACGATTGCTCCCTCAGAATCAAGACGAATCAGAGCTGACAAGGCATATTTATCACTGTCGCGGTTCAGCGAGCACACTCCGTTTGACAGCTCTTCCGGAAGCATCGGCACAACCTTGTCCGTAAAATATACAGAGGTTCCTCTGCGCATTGCCACGTCATCAAGTGCAGAACCGGGTTTGACATATTCTGTCACATCAGCAATATGGACTCCGAGAAGATATCCGTCCCCGTCGCGCTCAAGTGATATTGCATCGTCAAAATCCTTCGCATCCGCGCCGTCAATTGTAAAGATGATTTTATCACGAAGGTCAAGCCTTCCCTCCGGATTGCATCCAGGCGTTATCGCGCGAGCCTCAGCAAGTGTAGCATCATCAAATCGTGTCTTAATTCCATTCGCATACAGTATAGATTGGTAATTCGCCGTATATGATTCGCTCGGACCAAAGATTCGTAGCACTCTGCCGACAGCGTTTCCATCGACCGTATCCCCCGGATAGCGAATGATACGTACCACGACTTTATCGCCGTCCTTGGCACCGTTAGCCTGTGCTGTGGGAATACTGATTTTAAAAGTAAGTTTGGGATCATCAGGTGTGACCGTGATCTTCGTTTTAGCCGCTTTTACCAGAGCTTTTTGATTTTTCCCTTTCTTCTTAACCTTCGCTTTTTGAGTCCCCTGACGCACGATGCGAAGCGTACCAACCACCTCAATCACAGCACGCTCAACAACGCACTGTATCTCACCCTCGCGGTTATTACCATGCGTTTTGTCTTTAATAAGAGATACAAGCACACGGTCCCCCATCATCGCGCCGTGAGTATTGTCACGGGAGATAAAAATATCGCCATCCTCCTGCAAAACAAACCCAAAGCCGCGAGTAGTCGAACGGTAGATACCGACAATGTATCCCGAATCGGACACAGAAACAAGTTTACCGCGTCTTGTCCGGCAGATCTCGCCAAGTCTAATGAGTTCCTCAACTGCGGCGGCAAAGGTGTCATATTCGTCAACTTTAAGATCTAAAAAAGACGTAAGTTCACGCATATCCATGGACGTGTAAAGTTCACTTTCAACAGTTTCATGCACACGCTCCATCATTTCTTCAATGCTTTTTATATCTTCCATTGTATACCTCAAAATATAATATAAATAACAGAAAGCCGCATACCTCGGCATGATTATCATTTCCCATACGGTGCATTAAATGCACTAAAGGCTCATGCGTCTGGCAAGCGGCTTCAAAATTTCTTTTTGAATTATTCGGCTACTGTAGTTTCCTCTGCTGTATCCTCAGCAACGGTGGTATCTTCTGCAACGGTGGTGTCATCAGCAACGGTAGTGTCGTCAGCAACGGTAGTGTCGTCAGCGACGGTAGTGTCGTCTGCTGCAGTGGTGTCGTCAGCGACGGTAGTATCTTCAACAGCAGTGGTGTCATCAGGGCTTTGATAGATAATCTCTGTCTGATCCTGTGCTACGTACATTATGATAACAAGCAAGCAGAATACGATAGCAACAACAGTAGTAAGCTTCTGAAGCACGCGGTCGATGCTGCTGCCCTTGGTCTTACCAAAGAAAGTCTCCGCTCCGCCTGCGATAGTGCCGGGAAGCTTATGGGACTTACTGCTCTGAAGAAGAATCGAGATTACGAGAAATACTGCTGCAACGAGCAGGATTATTCCAATAATTGTGTTAAACATTTTATTTTGTCCTCCAAAAATTTGTTTTATCAAACTCAGATATTAATATTTTACCACAAACCCAATGTAATTGCAAGGGGTTTTTGAAAATTTGTGCAAATTATTTTATATTATATCTTTTTATGTTTCAATTTTTTTATCAAAACCTCTTGACAAGCAACATGTTTTATGATATTATATTTATGTTGCAGACAGCAAGCATCTCATATACGGAGAGATGTCCGAGCGGTTTAAGGAGCCGGTCTTGAAAACCGGTGACTCTCGCGAGGGAGCCGTGGGTTCGAATCCCACTCTCTCCGCCATTTGTTCTGCACGAACTGAATATCCGGTTCGGCACCAATGGAGAAGTACTCAAGTTGGCCGAAGAGGCGCCCCTGCTAAGGGTGTAGGTCGGATTTAAACCGGCGCGAGAGTTCAAATCTCTCCTTCTCCGCCAGAAAAAAGCACGCATCAGCGTGCTTTTTTATTATTCACCAAAATGCTTATCGCAAGGTAAAGCCGACCGTGCTTTGCTGAAAGCGACTATCTATTTCTCGTCTTTATACGCGAGTGCAGCAGATAGAAAACACCGATCAGAACACTCGCTATACATATAGCTAAAATAAGCACGAACACAGCACTCCACCCCTTTGCGTCAGCGACTGCACCAAGCCCATACGAGCTCAAAGTGCTGCCAAGATAGCAGAAGCCGTTGAGAATCCCCGCCATTTTTCCCGAATCTACCTTATCGCGAAGCTTCAGTGGAGCTATGGCGGTAATGATGCTGTTCACAGCGTGCATGAGCAGGGTGACGATACTGAAACATACTATCATAGTAAGAGGAGAACCACCGTCAAAACCAACTATGACGGCAATAAACATCGCGGAAACGGCAAATAAAATTGCGGTCAGCGAAACAAAGTCCGTCACTATCTTATTGAGTCTTACCGAAAGCATCGAACCAAACATTCCAAGAAGCGGCAATACAATTGCTGAGAGAATCGACACCTCGCTCTTTAAGCCATATTTATCGGTAAGTATAGTCGGAACCCACGTGTTAAGCCCATCTTTAATCAGATTGTCCGAAACGCCAAAGACGGCAAGGCACACCAGGACAAACACAATTGTCCTCATACCCGAGCCGGACTTAGCGGTCTTTTGTGGGGCTTGCTCCGCGTTTGCCGTAGTGCCGTTTTTGTAAAGTGCAAGCCAAAGAAGCCCGACGGCCGACATTATTATCCCGCCTAAAACAAATGTCACTCTGTAATTACCAAGCCATACGAAGAATGCACTCGCGCCGTAAATCATCACAGTGCCTGCCGTGGAGGTAGTGCTCATTATTATCAAGGCTCTGTTCATGTGCTCTGAGTCAAGAGTAGTACTGAGCAAACAGATTATTGATGACCAGAGCGTTGATTGGAGAAATCCGTTTATTGCCCAAAGGTATTTGAACGAGGAAAAAGGCAATATAACGACTGCAAAGTTAAGAAATGCAGAAAGAAAAAGGACAATGGGGAAAAGGATTTTTTTATTATAACGACGGCAGAAAAATCCGTTTACCACCTGACCGATACCGTAAGTAAAAAAGAAGAATGTGGAAACAAGACCAGCGTCGGCGTTGCTGACTCCGTAATCCGATAATATAGGTGTTATGTTAGAATTGTAGCTATACCTTCCAAAATATGCGAAGGTGTAGACCATCCAACACAACACGATTATTAAATTCTGCGTCCTGCTGCTTTTCTTTTCCATAAAATTGCCTTTCTTGGCCACTGTCAATTAATCAACTGAATTAGCACTTCTAAATTATAGCATATAATCCTTTTAAAAGCAAGACTTCGCCAATATTCATTATGCCATAATCACATTTTAAGTCTACCGTATTTTTCTCTAAGAGCAAGTATCTCGCCTTTTGAACGCATGGAATCAACTGCACCTGCCGCAAAAAGACTGCATGCAGCAGCAGAAGATGCAAATTCAAGAAGCTGTCTGTCGGTGTATTCGTTGTATATACCGTAAAGACATCCGGCACAAAAGGCGTCTCCTGCGCCCACACTTCCCTTTATCTCGGATTTTGGAAGGTTGAGGGATGCCACCGCCGTAAATTCTCCCGTTTCCGCATCGAGCGCAAAGCAAGCTTCTTTTGAATGAACTATTGCTTTGTCCTTGACACCGCATTCTATCATTCTTTCCATGGCAAGTCGAATATTTTTGATATTTAATTTACCGTTTGGGTGTCGCGCTTCAAGCTCCCACGTACACGTTGCCTCAATCTCATTCATTATCGCGTAGTTTGCATATTTAAGTGCGGGAATTACTTTCTTGGCAAAATCGCCGGTGCTTGAACTTTGCACGTCAAATGAGGTCTTTATCCCCGCATTTTGCACATTGGCAAGAAAGTGCGCCAAGACCGTACCGTATTCCTCATCCGGTGCATCAAACTTATCTAGCATAAAGATATACCCGATATGAAGCAACGTGCATGAAAGCGATTTTATATCAATATGAGCAGGCGAAAACTCCGCATCTGCGCCTTTCTTATTAAAGAAGGTTCTCTCCCCGGACGGTATGCTCATAACATCTGTAAAAGCAGTTTCAACGCCCGATAAATAAGTCATATTGTCAATGTTTATGCCATGATACTGAAGCTGACCGATAATATACCGTCCGTACTCATCCATGCCGACCGCACCCATTGCACTAACGGGAATACTGCGGTCGATCTTGACAAGATTGATGCCTACATTAGGAACGCCCCCCCCTACAGCATAGGTGATATCGGAAATGTGCGAGAGCCTACCCATGCCGGGATAATTGTCTATATTTTTAACAACATCGACTATTGTATTTCCAACCACTGCTATACCGCGTCTTTCACCAATCATGAGATAATCAATGCTTACACCAAAGACAGAGGACAGCAAAGGAAACAGCGTAATATCGGGATATCCCTGCCCCGTTTCCATTAGTTAAAGATATTGTTTTTATATATCAATCTATCTTACCGATGAAGCGGTAGAATATTTCGACCTCTTGTTCTCGACCCCCATCGTCCTTCTTAACTGCCTCATGTACTACAATCTTTTCGATTAAGGTGTTAAGTAGGTCAGAAGTTAACTCGGATGGGTTGATGTACTGTTTAATCAAATCCACCCATTTTCCTACGTCAGAAGCGGTTTGTTCAGAAGCCTCGATTGATTCTCGAAAATGCTTAATCTTAGTATCCAGCTCAAGCTGTTCTGTTTGATACTTCTCAGAAAGCATATTAAAGTTATATTCTGATATGCGACCAGACGACCAATCCTCATACATCTTAGCGAACAAGCTGTCTATCTCAGCTTTGCGTTTTTCTGCTCGCTTTAATTCAGAAACCTGCTTTCGCTTAGTTGCATTGCGTTCTTTGTCGCTTGCATCGAGCAAATGCTTCAGAAGCTTATCTTCGTTCTGTTGCGCTTGATTAGACCAATATTGCAACCTGGAAAGCACATATGCGTATAGCACATCATAGCGAATATAGTGCATAGAACACTGACGCAGCCCTTGTCCGTTTTTACTGCAGTGGTAATAACCATACGGTGTTTTGTTCTGCCTGTTCTCTCCGTATGCCAGCGACCAACCGCAGTCTGCACATTTTATCAGTCCAGCGAATATTTGTGTCGTCCCATTTTTACGCTCTCTGCGTCTATTGACAATCTGCTCTTGAACCTGACGAAACGCATCCTCGGAAATAATTGCTTCGTGTGTATTCTCTACACGATACCACTCTTCTTGAGGTTTGCGAATCTTCTTTTTGTTCTTAAAAGAGATACTGCTTTGACGATTGTGAACACTGTGACCAATATAGACTTCATCCTTCAAAATCTTTTTCACCTGTGCGATAGTCCACGCATAAGACTTTTCTTCAGACGCTCCAACATAAATG
>JAZRAB010000004.1:0-5966 GCA_045634345.1 Candidatus Flemingiibacterium sp.
CTTGCCTTTTATGTACGCTGCCGCGCGGAGTGCACCGCGTGCAAACACATCGCGCGATGCCGCGCTGTGGCTGACCGTGACGATTTCATCCGCACCGCAGAACATCACCTCATGCTCACCGACTATCGTTCCGCCGCGCACCGAGCTGATGCCGATTTCATTCTTCCCTCTCGCCTCGCGCTTTGACTGACGCTCGTATGTGTATTCAGCTTCATAATCGACGGTCTCTGCTAATGCATCGGCGATCATAAGCGCCGTACCGCTAGGAGCATCAAGCTTTTTATTATGATGCTTTTCAACGATCTCAATATCAAAATCCTCGCCGAGAATCGCCGCTGCCTTTTTTGCAAGCTCAATAAGAAGATTTATGCCAATCGACATGTTGCGCGAAAAGAATACCGGGATTTTCTCCGCCGCCGCACGAATAGCCGCTGTTTCATCCTCTGTATGCCCCGTAGTACAAACAACCACAGGAAGCTTCTTGGATATGGCATACTCAAGAAGCTTCGGTGTTGCGGTATGATGCGAGAAATCTATAATTGCATCCACTTCAACGTCCACATCGTATGGATCCTGATAGATCGGTATTGTGTCAACAGACGGTACAACGTCTATTCCTGCAACGATTTTGTATTCCTCACTTCCCTCAGCAGCCGCACGTGTGGCTTTACCCATGCGTCCCGCAATGCCGGAGAAAAGGATTTGAGTCTCTTTCATTTTGTTTCTCCTGTTTTTTGATTATCGAGATATTATAAAACGCCGTATTCTTTGAGGACTGCGGCAAGCCTTGCCTTGTTTGCTTCTTCCATTTCGCAAAGTGGCAAGCGCATCTCTTCCGAGCAATATCCCATCATTGCCATAGCAGTCTTTGCAGGAATCGGATTTACCTCGCAGAAGAGAGTATTTGCAAGCTTTAAAAGCTTCAACTGAAGCTCTGCGGATTCCTTGGTCTTTCCTTCAAACCAGAGTCGGCAGATATCGTGTGTTTCCTTCGGAACGACATTCGAGAGGACCGAAATAACACCCTTTGCACCGAGAGAAAGAATCGGTACGATCTGGTCATCGTTTCCGCTGTAGATATCAAGCGAGTCACCAAGCTCTGCGGCAATCTCCGCAATCGCGCTTATATTTCCACTTGCTTCCTTGGTTGCAACGATGCGCTCATGCTTTGCAAGCTCTTTATAAACCGGAAGCGAAATGTTGCATCCTGTACGCGAGGGCACATTGTAAAGTATTATCGGCTTGTCGGTCGCATCAGCTACGGCAAGGAAACTCTTTATAAGTCCCTTCGGAGTAGCTTTGTTGTAATACGGAGTGACAAGCAAAAGAGCGTCTGCGCCAACATTGCATGCATACTTTGAAAGATCTATCGCATAATCGGTATCATTAGAGCCCGTACCGGCAATAACCGGCACACGTCCTGCGACCTTCTCAACACAGTAGCGGATACATTCGCGGTGTTCCTCGTCGGTTAATGTGGATGCCTCACCGGTGGTACCGCAGATAACGATAGCGTCGGTTGAACCTGCAATCTGTCGCTCAATAAGCGTACCGAGCTGCTCGTAGTTGACCTTATTATCGGTAAAAGGAGTAACGATGGCGACAGCCGCGCCTGTAAAAACTGTACCTTTAGTTGACATAATTATCATCCTTTCATTAAGTTCGCCTCGGGAAAATATGTACAATTCGTAGCCGGATTTGCCGGCGCTTGTTGATACTTAATGAGAATTTTCGCCGAGGGAGTAAAAAAATAAAAAAACCGGTTGAAAACCGGCTATCTATGTACTATAATATATATGGAGCTTTTTTGCTCACATATATCTAATACATTAAGATAGCACTCCATCACATAAATGATGACAGTTCTTCGGATATTCTCCCAAAGAACCAGACAAGCCTTGCTTCGCCTCACAGCTTATCTTCGGCACTCAGCGCCTTTCGGTAACGCGCAACGGCGGCGAAGCCTTACGATACCTAATAATCGGAGAATGCGCCTCTATCATAATTTATCTACTATTATGATATCACATTTCCACCGACTTGTCAAACCCCTACGCTGTAAATCTTTTAAAATTTAAGGAGCATATTTTTGTGCAATGATTACAAATGAACGTATTCCTACCGAGCTTACCACAAAAGATTTCTTTTATAACCTCCCCGAGGAGTTGATTGCACAGCACCCAAGCGAGGTGCGTGACCGCTCACGTCTGCTCACAATAGACCGTAAAACAGGCGAGCTTTCACATGAAATTTTTCATGATATAATAGACCATCTCAACCCCGAAGATGTCCTTGTAATAAACAATTCCAAGGTTATCCCAGCACGCCTTTACGGAGTAAAAGAAGGCACCGGCGCAGAGATAGAGTTCGTGCTTCTTCGCCAGCACGAGCTTGATTCCTGGGAAGTAATGGTACGTCCCGGCAGACGTGTTAAGCCCGGCAGTGTTATTATATTCGGAGACGGCTTACTTCGTGCCGAGGTGAACGAAATTTTAGAGGGCGGCAACCGTATGGTACGCTTTTTATACGATCACGGTAAAGGCAGCATTTACGATCTGCTTGATAAAATCGGCAGTATGCCCCTCCCTCCGTATATCACAGAACGCCTTGCCGATAAGAGTCGCTACCAAACTGTATACGCAAAGACAGAAGGCTCTGCGGCCGCTCCTACAGCAGGACTGCATTTTACCGAAGAACTGCTCGACGCCATTCGTAAAAAAGGTGTTGCCGTCGTACCGGTTATGCTCCACGTCGGACTCGGCACCTTCCGTCCGGTCAAGGTTGATTCGCTGACAGATCATGTCATGCACTCGGAATATTTTTCGGTTTCCGAGGAATCAGCAAAAATCATAAATGAGCGCCGTGCGGCAGGCGGCAGAATTATAGCTGTCGGAACCACCTCATGCCGTACGCTTGAATCTGTCACAGATGATAACGGCATCGTTCACGCAATGCACGGAGACACGGGAATATTCATCTACCCCGGCTACAAATTCAAGGCAGTTGACGCGCTTATTACCAATTTTCATCTCCCCGAAAGCACTCTTTTAATGCTTGTATCCGCATTTTCAAGCCGCGATATAATGCTGAACGCATATGAAACCGCCATTAAAGAGAGATACCGCTTTTTCTCATTTGGCGATGCGTGCTTTATTTATTGAGTTGGTGCAAAAATGTCGAAAATTATAAAAACATACCGTAACGGCTGTGATTTCACGATCGAGCTTCCACCTGATCGCATAGGAACCGAAATCACGCTTTTACAGCTTACCGATACGCAAATTATAGACGAATCACAGACACGAACCCCGGAACGTCTTGGACACGATGAACGCAGCGCGTGGTCACGTGCAAATATCAGCAAAAACTGTTATAATCATATCCGCAGTCTTGTAGCTCAGTCACGCCCCGACCTTATATTTTTCACAGGCGACGTTGTATACGGCTCTTTTGATGACAGCGGTGAGATCCTTGCGGAATTTATAAAGTTTATGGACAGCTTTGAGATACCGTGGACTATGGTGTTCGGCAATCATGACAACGAATCAAAAATCGGAGTTGCAAAGCAGTGTGAGATGCTTGAAGGCAGTAAATTCTGTCTTTTTGCAAGAGGAAATGTATCGGGAAATTCAAATTTCACCATCGGTATCTCCTGCGGCGGAAATATCAGGCGCATTATGTACATGCTCGACTCGGGCGGATGTATCGCAGATGCCGGCATTTGTCCCGATCAGCTTGCAATGATGCGCGAGCGAGGCGAGGCAGTACAAAAAGAATACGGCGATATTCCCGGATTTATGGCTTTTCATATTCCCGTGGATATTTTCCACAAGGCCGAATATGCAAAGAGATACTCCGCACCGGATGCTCCGAATTATCTTCTCGGCGTTGATGCTGTTCCGATTGACGGAGATTTCGGCTTCAACCAAGAGGAAGCCAAATATGCAAGTCCGTACATCACTACCGACGAAGCTTTCACCTGCGTAATGTCCGCCTGCCGTATAGACGGCATTTTTGTCGGACACTGTCACAAGATTGCCACGTGTATAAGCTATAACGGCGTGAAGCTTGTATTCGGTCTTAAAACCGGTCAGTACGACTATCATCTCGCAGGACAGCTCGGCGGTACTATAATCACGCTCGCCGCAGAAGGCGACAGCTTCAAGGTTCAGTATCTCCCCTCACTTGTGCCTCATGGACCTTTTCCAATAAACGGTTCAGTATATTCCAATAATTTTTTAGTGGAGTGATGTTTATGACAACCGAACAAAAGCCTCGCGTTGCCGCTGTTGTCGGTCCGACCGCCTCGGGCAAGACCGCCCTTGCAATTGCGCTGGCAAAGGAATTTGACGGCGAGGTAATCTCCTGCGACTCAATGCAGATATACTGCGGCATGGACATAGGCACCGCCAAGCCGACCGCTTGCGAGATGGACGGTATCCCCCACCATATGATTGATATTATCGACCCGTCTGAAAGCTTCTCCGCCGCCGATTATGCGCCGATGGCAAAGGCTGCGGCTGATGATATCATTTCGCGCGGAAAGCTTCCAATATTCTGCGGCGGTACGGGACTCTATCTTGATGCTGTCCTCACCGCCAACGATTACGCTGATGTGGATACCAATCAAGAGCTTCGCGCGCAGCTTATGTGCGAAGCTGAGCAAAACGGCGCAGATGCTATGTGGGAGCGTCTCAATGCGGTAGATCCCGAATCTGCCGAGGCAACACATAAAAATAATGTGAAGCGCGTCGTGCGTGCACTCGAAATATACCTTTCAAGCGGTGTAACCAAGACCGAATGGGATCGCCGTTCACGTCTTCGCCCGGCACCTTTTGATGCAACCGTAATAGCACTTGAGCGCGAACGCGAGGAGCTTTATTCCCGTATTGACCGCAGAGTAGATATCATGATGGAAATGGGACTCGAAGCCGAGGTGCGCGGACTTGTCGATTCGGGTGCATTGCCCAGATCCTCAACTGCTGCACAGGCAATCGGCTATAAAGAGCTTATTGAGTATTTCGACGGCAAATCGTCGCTTGACGATGCCATTGCACTTATAAAACAGTCTTCGAGACGCTACGCAAAGCGTCAGCTTACATGGTTTAGACGGAATCCTGACGTAAATTGGATAAATTCGGCGGGTAATTTTGAAGTTATTGTAAACATTGCAAAAAAGCTCTTAACTTAATGTCGATTATGTGATATAATATAGAAGTATAATATATTTAAAAAACTACCAATATCTTTAAGGTTTCATGATGCAAAAAAATACGGAAAAACGAAACACGAACCCGCTCGGCGGATTTCTCGGATATTTGGTTTCCATCATCATTTCCGTCATTGCGGTCATTTATCTCGGCTATCACTTTCTCGGAAGCTTAGGCAACGAACTCACTACAGAATATGCGCTTCAGGTCACCGAGAATGATACAATGGAGTTTGACGCATATATTCTCCGTAATGAGACTGTAGTCTACTCAAACGAGATCGGCGGAATCGGATACAGCTATTCCGACGGAACAAAAATCAAGGTCGGTACGGAGATCGCCTCTATTTACGGCGGAGATGTTGCCGCGAGTGCGGCGACGCGCGATGAAATAATCGCAATTGACCGAGAGATAGAGCTTCTTCTTGACAGCAATTCAATTGAAGGGCTCGCGGCATCTGACGTCAACACTCTCGACACACGTATCGATAACTATTATATGGCGATCAGACACAGCGCCGAAGAGGAAGCATATTCGGGCCTCACAAAGCGCCGCGACGAATTTTTGACATTGCTCAATAAGCGTCAGGTAATAACGGGCAGAGTTGATAGCTTTGATGGCGTTATCGAAGATCTTCGATCCGAACGTGACAAGCTCACCGCAGGTCTTGATTCTGTAAGCGAGACTGTCACGGCTCCGTTGACGGGATTCTTCTACTCTTCCCTTGACGGCTATGAATCGATCTTCACTGCAGAT
>JAZRAB010000005.1:0-14374 GCA_045634345.1 Candidatus Flemingiibacterium sp.
TATTATCCCCTCATAACGTGGGAGGGAGGATCCACGAAAAATTCTCCCGAAATTTTAATTGGAAATTCCGGACCCGGAATTTCCCCTACCACAATACGGAGGTGTATTTATCATGGCAAAGAAAATTACAGGTTACATCAAGCTGCAGCTGCCGGCAGGAAAGGCTACTCCTGCTCCCCCTGTAGGCCCTGCACTCGGTGCATACGGCGTTGCTATTCCTGTATTTACTAAGGAATTCAACGAAAGAACAAAGAAGGACATCGGTCTTATCATTCCGGTTGTTATTACCGTTTACGCTGACCGTTCGTTCTCCTTCATCACCAAGACTCCCCCCGCTCCCGTTCTTATCAAGAAGGCATGCGGTATCGAGTCCGCGTCCGCTACACCTAACAAGACCAAGGTTGCAAAGCTGACCAAGGATCAGGTAAAGCAGATCGCTGAAACCAAGATGCCCGACCTTAATGCCGGCTCGCTTGAGGCTGCGATGAGCATGATCGCAGGTACCGCACGCAGCATGGGCGTTACTGTTGAGGAATAAGGAGGAGTTACAATGAGCACAGGAAAGAAATACATCGAGAGCGTAAAGCTCATCGAAAAAGCAAAGCTTTATGATGCTACCGAGGCTCTCTCGCTCGTTTGCCAGACTGCAAAGGCAAAGTTCGACGAGACCGTAGAGGTACATGTTCGTTTGGGTGTTGACTCCCGTCACGCTGACCAGCAGGTTCGCGGTGCGGTTGTACTCCCTAACGGTACAGGTAAGACTGTCCGCACCCTTGTTTTCGCTAAGGGCGACAAGGCTAAGGAAGCAGAGGCAGCAGGCGCTGATTATGTTGGCGCAGAGGATTATGTCGCAAAGATCCAGCAGGAAAACTGGTTTGATTTCGACATCATCATCGCAACTCCCGATATGATGGGCGTTATTGGTCGTCTCGGTAAGGTGCTCGGTCCTAAGGGACTTATGCCTAACCCGAAGGCTGGTACTGTTACCATGGATGTTGCAAAGGCTGTTACCGAAGCTAAGGCAGGTAAGATCGAGTACCGTCTCGACAAGACCAACATCATCCACTGCCCGATCGGCAAGGCGTCCTTCGGTCAGGAAAAGCTTCTTGAAAACTTCAACGCTCTGCTTGGCGCAATCATCAAGGCTAAGCCTGCTGCGACCAAGGGTCAGTACATCAAGAGCTGCGTAGTCGCTTCGACTATGGGCCCCGGTGTTAAGATCAACTACTCCAAGCTTGGTTGAGTTTAAGTAAACACATAAAAGGGATTGAGTTTAGACTCAATCCCTTTTCTCTATTTCCTTTCGCCGTAAAATATACTGTCAAAATCGGTGTCCAATATTTCTTTAATGAGAATTATTTCGTCCGGATACAAGTGCCTTTGTCCTACCTCAATCTTTGCCACTGCGCTTCTGGTTATATCGCACCCTCTGATTTGAAGTTTAGCTGCCAAAATTTCTTGTGTCATACCGATTTTTTCTCGTGCAGTGCGAATGTTGTTACCTATCGCTGTTTCAATTGTTTTGTTCATTTAGATTCTCCTTGCACCTAAATTAGAGCAAATCTCTTGACAATATTATAATACTGTGTTATAATATTTTTGCGCCTATATAAGTGCAAAAATATTTTGGAGGTTTTTTTATGAACAAGAAAAACGTTTCGGTAATTGCAGGCCTGCTTGTTGGAGCAACTTTAGCAGGTACATCACTGCTTGCTGTAAATACCACCACCCTTAACAATGTCATCTCTGAAGGGATCAAGATCGTGATAGACGGTCAAAAATTAGTGCCTACAGACGCAAACGGAAACACGGTCGAGCCGTTTGTGTATAACGGCACTACTTACCTGCCCGTCCGCGCAGTTGCAAATGCGTTCGGTAAGGCAGTATACTGGGATGGCCCCGAATTTACTGTATATCTTGGCGATATGGATGGCAAACTTGAGTACCCCACAGTAGAACTGCGTGACTTGACGAGCATTGCGGATGATCATTCAATTACAACTCAACCTGAAGATAATTATGGAAATCGGTATACTTACGCACTACGTTGTAACGGAATACACGGTCATTATCCCACAACATATGAATATTTAACAGGTATGAAATACAGCAAGCTAAAAGGAACGCTCTATGTAACAAGTACAAATCGTGATGTATCGTCAAAGTTTGAAATTATAGCTGATGGGCGGCGTATTTACACATCACCGACACTAAATAAAACATCCGCTCCCATTCCACTCGAGATTGATATTACAGGATACAATGATATTCGTTTGGAATTCAGTGGTGATTGGTGTACAACACTTTGCTTCGCCGATGCGGGATTTTATCAGTAATCGCCCAAATACCGTGTAAAAAGCGCAATTTAATATAACCAAAGTGTTAAATTAACAAAACTTTACATTTTGGTCTTGACAAACTATGTCCAATTATGATATAATTTTAAAAGCGGACGGGCATGTCAGCCGTCCGCTTGCGCTTTTCGGCGTAGAAACGAAGAGCGTAGGTGCTTTTTATATTTTTCTACTTTCTTTTCTTTTCCTTTCTTTTTTCTTTCTTTACAACGGGTGACGCAAGTCATCCGTTGCTTTTTTTGCAAATATACAGTATTCGATGCAAATATTTTTCAATAAATGGTGACAAATGAAAAAATATCTGCTATAATAGATATATAATTTTGAAAAATCACCTTGGAGGACATAGCGTATGTATCAAAAGGATATCCATAAAGTCTGGCTCGCAACCGGAAGCGAGCGTGTATATCTCGAACCGTCTATGGCAAACCGTCACGGACTTATCGCCGGCGCAACCGGTACGGGCAAAACCGTCACGCTGAAGGTGCTTGCGGAGGCATTTTCCGACATGGGTGTGCCCACCTTCGTTGCCGATATTAAGGGCGATCTTTCGGGTATGGCGTCCCCCGGCTCGGAGAATAAGCATATCCGCCGCAGTATTGACACGATGGGAATAACTGATTTTAACTACACCTCATATCCGGTGCAGTTTTGGGACGTTTACGGCAAGCAGGGACTTCCCGTGCGTACCACTATTTCCGAGATGGGCCCTGAGCTTCTTGCAAGGCTCTTGGGACTTAACGATACCCAAAGCGGTGTTCTGCGGATAGTTTTCCGCATTGCAGACGAGAAAGAGCTTCTTTTAATCGACCTCAAGGATCTGCGCGCTATGGTTCAGTATGTCGGTGATAATGCAAAGGAATACAAGCTTACTTACGGCAATATCTCTCCTCAATCTGTCGGCGCTATACAGCGTGCTCTGCTTACGCTCGAGGATGAGGGCGGTGAAATATTCTTCGGAGAGCCGTCGCTCGACCTTTCGGATTGGGTTGACTGGTCAGAGGACGGGCGCGGAATGATGAACATTCTCGAATGCTCGGAGCTGTTCCAGCATCCGCTCCTTTACGGTACATTCTTACTGTGGATGCTCTCCGAAATATATGAGATGCTGCCCGAGGCGGGAGACCTCGAAAAGCCGAAGCTTGCATTTTTCTTTGACGAAGCACATCTGCTCTTTGATGATGCACCCAAAGCACTCGTCGATAAGGTCGAGCAGGTGGTCAGATTGATACGCTCCAAGGGCGTCAGCGTTTGGTTTATCACACAGAACCCCACGGATATCCCCGACAGCGTGCTCGGACAGATAGGCAATCGTGTACAGCATGCACTGCGCGCGTACACACCGAACGATCAGAAAGCGCTTAATGCCGCCGCGAAATCGTTCCGTACAAATCCGGCATTTGATACAGCCGAGGCGATACAGTCGCTCGGTGTCGGCGAGGCATTGGTTTCGGTGCTTGACGCGGACGGTGTGCCGTCGATAGTGCAGAGAGCGAATATCCTGCCACCGAAAAGTAGTATGAAGGCACTAGACGGCGTGCTTTTGCAGAGCGTGGTGCTTGCAAGTACGCTTCGTGACAAATACGCATCGGAGGCGGATCGTGAATCGGCGTTTGAGGTGCTGACAGAGGAGCGTGAGGAAGCGGCAAAGGAAGCCGCCGAAGCAGAGGAAAAAGCCGCGAAAGAAAAAGAAGAAAAGGCAAAGCAAAAAGAAAAAGCAACGAAGAAATCGTCCGGGCGCAAAAAAAAGAGCGTGCTTGAAAAGGCTGTTTCGAGTACGGCGAATACCATTGGACGCGAGATCGGCAAAAAAATCGTCCGAGGTATTTTTGATACGTTTTTCAAATAAGGTCTTTGAAGTTGGGCGAGTACCGTAAGGAAATCAGCCTTCGTCCGATTTTCTTGTTGACATCATCGGGCGAAAGTGGTATACTTATTAGGTACCAATGTTTATTACCAAAGGAGATATGATTATCTATGAAAAGAATAATTTCCATTATCCTTGCCGCAATTTTGGCGGCAATGCTGAGCATAGGCGCTTGCCTTACGGTCTCGGCGGATTTTAAATATCCCAGCGCGTATTGGAAGCTCCATAACGCATGGGCAACAGCTTACGAAAATAAGGACGCAGACAAGATACTTACTCTTGCCGAGCAGACTTATGATCTTTTGATGCCGTATGGCTTCTGTCAGGACGTGTGCTACAATCTCGGCCCAAAGTCGGGACTTGCATCTTGGCTTTGCGAGGGGAAGGGCGATATTGACGGCGCTATTATGTGGCTTGAGCGTTATATCGAACTCTGCCAGTGGCTTGATAAAAATGTTATCAGCTACCGTGATGCTATTCTTAATGCCGAGGCGAGAATGTACTATTTAAAGGCTGCGGCAGATACAAGCATATATGCGCTCACTGAACAGCCCGGCAACAGCTATCCCGGAAGCGGTGCGGCTGTATCGGGAACTTATTACGGCTCCTCGCTCGGCGGAACGCTTGAAAACGATTCCTCCGCGCTTGCATACATAAATTTCCGTGACGGTTATACGGTCGATTACTGGCTCGGGTATTACAAGAATACCTCCGATCAGTTCAACAATGCGGTACAGAACGGCGGTATAATTGAAATCGCGTGGAACTTCAGTCCCGAGGGAACCGCAGGCTGTGAGCGTGTGCTTGAAGCGGAGGCTGACAGCTATATTGCAGAGGGACTTGCAGATATGGCAGAGCTTGGCGCCACTATACTTCTGCGTGTCGGTGCGGAAATGAATAACTGGGCGGACTGCAATCCTGATACGTTCATAAGAGCGTTCAGAAAGATAGCGGACGCGGCAAGCGCTTATGATAACATCAAGCTGGTATTCTCTCCCGATAATGTGAGCAACCGTAACCGTAATTTCGCTGATTTCTACCCCGGTGACGAATATGTTGACTGGATCGGCGTATCAACCTACCATAACAGTAATTATACGAGCTATGCAGGAACTCCGATAGGATACGATTTCTCCATGACCAACTACGACAATGACGCATATTACGGTATGGGTATCTATGACAGTGATCCGCTTGTTATTATCCGTCCTATCGTGGACTTTGCCGCTAAGCACGGCAAGCCTATGATGATAAGCGAGTGCGGATTTGCTTACCGTAATAAGGCAGGGGCTGATATTACCTCCTTCTGTGTGGATCAGATGACAAAATTCTATTCCTATGTGAATATGATATATCCGCAGGTCAAGGCTGTGTTCTATTTTGATAACACCCTTAACGACGGAAATGCGTACAGACTTGCCGATAATGCTACTGCCAATCAGACCTACCGTTCAGTGATCGCGCAGAACGGCTCGTACCTTGATGTGGGCGCGACCTCGGCAAAGGCATGGCATGAGATTACAGAGGTTAAGAGTGCGCAGACCTCCTCGCCCCGACTTGCAACATACGCAAGCTTCTCCGGAAAAGCCGATACAAAGGTAACCTACTATGTTGATGATGCGGCTGTCGCTACGCTCACAAAAGCGCCTTATTACTACGATCTCGATGTCACCTCGCTGACAGCGGGCGAGCATACTGTATATGCTATAGCATCATCGGGGCAGTTCTCGCGTACCACGGAGACCTACACTATCGTTGTAAACGGCTCGCAGTGGTACTCCGTACCGACTGTGGTGAAAGTCCCTGAGACTACCGCCGCACCGGAAACTACTGCTGCTCCCGAGACAACTGCTGTTCCCGAAACCACCGCGCTTCCCGAAACAACGGCTGCTCCGGAAACCACCGAAGCAATTGAAACAACGCTTGCAGAGGAGACCACCGAAGCCCCCGAGCAGACAACGGCTGCAGAAGAAACTACTGCCGAGGACACCACTGCCGCAGATGATACGACCGCTACGGAGGATGCCACATTATCCGATGACACTACCGGCGAGGCTGAAGAAACAACAGCGGAGCAGGAGACTACGGGTGATGCAGAGACGACAGTGCCTGTAAACACTGATTGGGATGATTCAGGAATGGATACCACTAAGATCGCAGGTATTGTTGCCATGGCGATTGCTATCATTGGAATTGTAATTTTGGTGGTAAAGAAGTTTATATGATTTAATTTATCTTGGCTCGCACTGCCCGTATCGCGGTCAGTGCGAGTTTTTATGTGATATTTGCGGTCATTTAACACGCTATCAAATTAAATTGAAAAATATCTGAAAAAATATTGACATCCTCTAAAAAAAGCGGTATACTATATACATAAAATTTTTATTTTATGGAGGCTATTATAATGAAACTCACAAGAATCTTAACTTTGGCGCTTTCTATGGTGCTCTGCCTCGGACTTTTTGCAGGCTGTGGTGCTGTAAATTATGCAGAAAATAACACCGAGTATGTTATAGGTGTTTCCGGCCCTCTTACCGGAGGTGCGGCTATGTACGGTATCGCAGTTGCCAATGCGGCTCAGATTGCTGTCGATGAGATCAATGCGGCAGGCGGTCTTAACGGTGTTATGTTTAGTCTCGTTGCACTTGATGATATGAACGATGCTACAAAGATTTCTACTAACTACTCATCTCTTTACGAGGGTGGTATGCAGGTCTCGCTTGGTACTGTAACAACTCAGCCAGGTCTTGAATACAAGAACCTTTCTGCTGATGATAACGTATTCTTCCTCACTCCCTCTGCCTCAGGCGATGCTATCCCCACAAACAAGAACGGTTATCAGATGTGCTTCGCGGACGGTAATCAGGGTAAGGTAGCGGCTGAATTTGTAAACGAAAATTACGCAGGGCAGACCATCGGCGTGTTCTACAAGTCCGATGAGGCTTATTCAAAGGGTATTTACGATCAGTTCAAGTCTAATCTCGACACCTCTATAACCGTTGTCGAGACTACCTTCACCGATGCAAACGCAACCGATTTCTCGACTCAGATCGATACACTCAAGAATTGTGGCTTCATCTTCATGCCTATCTACTATACTCCCGCATCGCTCTTTATGATGCAGGCAAAGGATATAGTTGCCGCTGACACCGTTTACTACGGCTGCGACGGCTTTGACGGCATAGATAACATTTCCGGCTTTGATATTTCCGCAATTCCTCAGGAAGTTACCATGCTCTCGCACTTCAACTCCAAGGCAACCGACGGTATGGCTAAGGAATTTATCGACAAGTACGTTGACAAGTACGGCAGCGAGACTCTCAACCAGTTCGGCGCCTCCGCTTATGACTGTGTATACGCAATCTACGGCGCTATGAAGGCGGCTATCGATAGCGGCAAGGAGATTCCCGTAACCATCAGCGCATCCGATCTCTGCGACATTCTTATGGAGCAGTTTGAGGGTGGATACTCTCTTGAAAAGGCTGTCACCGGTGAAAATATCACATGGGAATCCACCGGTTACGTCAACAAGGGTGCTATTAAGTACGTAATCAAAGAAGCTAACTGATATTTAGTTTATAAGCTTGACAGTTGCATATGCCGGTTTTACGACCGGCATATGTTGCTATGATATTATAGGGTTGTAGCATGGTCAAAGTGTTACAGCTATTTTTTGATTTTAGGGATGCTTTCATATGAAAGCTATGGTAAAAACATGGAACTTATTTTATCGACACTGATAAACGGCTTGAGCCTTGGCGGAATATATGCCATGATCGCTCTCGGATATACGATGGTGTACGGTATTGCCAAGATGCTCAATTTCGCTCACGGTGATATTATCATGGTCGGCGGATATGTGATATATGTGTTTATGGCGCTTAATAATCCGCTGCTTGCCATTTTGATGGCGGTCATTTTCTGCGTGCTTCTCGGAATCACAGTCGAAAAGGTCGCATATAAACCGCTTCGCGGTGCATCGCCTCTTGCGGTGCTTATCACAGCGATAGGCGTGAGCTATCTTCTCCAGAGCCTTGCACAGATAATCTTCGGCTCGGCGAATAAGATGGTTATGGTCTATGATTTCGGATCGATCAAATTTCTTGGCGTAACAGTTCAGGTTTCGGCGCTTGTTACGCTCGCTGTTACTGTTGTTGTTATGGCAGTACTTACACTGTTTGTTAAATATACACGACTCGGGCGCGCCATGATTGCTGTTTCCGAGGATAAGGGCGCGGCGCAGTTAATGGGCATCAATGTAAACGGTATTATTACCGTAACATTTGCCATCGGATCGGCGCTTGCCGCGCTTGCAGGACTGTTCTATCTCCTGAAAGCTCCCAGCATTTCGAGCACTCTCGGCGCAATGCCCGGTATAAAGGCGTTCACTGCGGCGGTAATCGGAGGCATCGGCTCGATTCCCGGTGCTATGCTTGGCGGAATACTTCTCGGCATGGTTGAGTGTATTTCCTATAAGATTACGGCAATCGCTCCCTACACCGATGCTATTGAGTTTTCTATACTTATAATCATTCTTCTTGTTAGACCTACCGGATTCCTCGGTAAGAAAAGGAGGGAAAAGGTATGATGGGCAAGCTTCGCAGAATAAAGTGGAATCATTATTTAAACTATATTGTAATCGGCATACTTACGGCTGTTCTCGGCGGTATTACCCTTGCCGGCGGACGCTTTGACAGCTCATTACTGTTTTTGCTTGAAAAGATTGCGATAAGCATTATTCTCGCGGTGTCTCTTTCACTCGTCGTCGGATTCCTCGGCGAGCTTTCGCTCGGACATGCAGGGTTCATGTGTGTCGGTGCTTATCTCGGCGGCAAGGTGGCGGCACTTCTTGAGCCGACACTCGGCAACAGTCCGCTTAACTTCGTTATAGCTCTTGTTGTCGGCGGCGCAATTGCGGCGGCATGCGGTATAATTATCGGTGTTCCCGCGCTCAGACTTCGCGGAGACTATCTTGCAATAGTTACTCTTGCCTTTGGTGAGATCGTTAAGTCGATCTTTCAGAATACCTCTGACGAATCGTTCGGCGGTGCGCTTGGCCTCGAGACGCCGCGATACAACAAGCAATATCTTTTTATCTTTGCTTTTGTTTTAGTGCTTATTACACTCGCGGTAGTACAGAATTTCATCCGCTCAAAGCACGGCAGAGCCGTTACTGCGATACGCGATAATGAGATTGCCGCAAGAGCATCGGGTATTAATGTAACCAAATACAAGCTGCTTGCATTCACACTTTCCGCGACCTTTGCCGGAATCGCGGGCGTGCTTTACAGCTTCAGTAACTACACCGTACAGAGCGCGAAGTTTGGATACAACTATTCAATCGAGATACTCGTTATGGTAGTGCTCGGAGGAATGGGAAGCATTAACGGTTCGATTATCGCCGCCGCGCTTATCACGTTCCTTAACACCAAGCTTGCTACCGTCCTGACGGGTGATCTTGCGGTGCTCCAGAACCTTCTTTACGCGCTAATCCTTATTGTTATTGTTATTTACAATAACGCGCCTGCACTCAAGAATTTCCGCGATAAGTACAACATCGGCGCGCTTATGCGTAAGCTGACAAAGCAAGATCCCGCAAAGCGCAAGGATGACGAAGCTAAGTGGGACGTTGTTCCGACGAAGATTGAAATGAACGAGATTCTGTCGATTGATTTGACACCCCAGGATAAGCAGGATCTTACGAGAAATGGAGGAGATAAGTGATGGCAGAGTATATTCTCGAAACCAAGAATCTCGGTATCTCCTTCGGTGGACTTAAGGCGGCACAGGATGTAAATATCCGTATAAAGAAAAATCAGATATACGGTCTTATCGGTCCGAACGGTGCCGGAAAGACAACTGTCTTTAATCTTCTCACGGGCG
The DNA here is from genome assembly GCA_045634345.1 of Candidatus Flemingiibacterium sp. Lineage (GTDB taxonomy): Bacteria > Bacillota > Clostridia > Oscillospirales > CAG-272 > Flemingiibacterium. The sequence goes on from JAZRAB010000005.1 coordinate 10,105, forward strand.
TTTACAAGCCGACAACCGGCACATTTTTCCTTGACGGAGAAGAGCTTACCGGACTCCCTCAATATAAGATAAACCACAAGGGAATCGCACGTACTTTCCAGAACATCCGACTTTTCAACAACATGACGGTTGTGAGAAACGTGATGGTGGGACTTCACGATCAGCCGGAGTATAAATGCTCGGTAGGAGAGACTATATTCCGTTTGCCGCGCTATTTTAAGGCGGAAAAGGCGATGCGAGAGAGGGCAAAGGAATTGCTTCGTATCTTCGATCTTGAAGAGGAGCGCAACAATCTTGCCTGCAATCTTCCGTACGGTAAACAGAGAAAGCTTGAAATAGCGCGTGCGCTTGCGACAAATCCGAAGCTGTTACTGCTTGACGAGCCTGCCGCAGGTATGAACCCGCATGAAACCGAGGACCTTGTCAAAACCATAAAGCTTATACGTGACCGCTTTGATATGACTATCCTGCTTATTGAGCACGATATGAAGTTTGTATCGGGGCTTTGCGATGAAATAACCGTTCTTAACTTCGGTACAGTTCTCGCGGAGGGTGACACGAAGACCGCGCTTTCTGACCCCGAGGTCATTAAGGCATATATCGGAGGTTAAGGCTATGGCAATGTTAGAAGTAAAGAATCTCGAAGTCTACTACGGTGTTATCTGCGCACTCAAGGGTATTAGTTTTGAGGTGAACGAGGGCGAAATAGTTACCCTCATCGGCGCAAACGGCGCGGGTAAGACTACTACAATGCAGAGCGTTGTCGGACTTATCCCCAAACGCTCGGGTACAGTCACATTCGACGGTCACGATATCGCAAAAACGCCATGTCATAAGATAGTGCATCTTGGTATGACTCAGGTGCCTGAGGGACGCCGCATTTTCCAAGAGCTGACGGTTTATGAAAACCTTTTGATGGGTGCTTATTCGATGAAGGATCAGTCCGGCTTCAAGAATGATCTTGAAGCGATATATACTCGTTTCCCCCGTCTTTTCGAGAGAAAAAACCAAATCGCAGGGACGCTTTCGGGTGGCGAGCAGCAGATGCTTGCAATGGGACGTGCTATTATGAGTCACCCCAAGCTGCTGATGCTTGATGAGCCGTCAATGGGACTGTCTCCGCTCCTTGTAGATCAAGTTTTTGAGATAATCAAGGACATAAACAAAGACGGCACGACCATACTGCTCGTTGAACAGAACGCCGGAAAGTCACTTGCAATTTCCGACCGCGCATACGTTCTTGAAAACGGTAAGATCGTACTCACCGGAACAGGCGAGGAGCTTGCCGCAAGCGAAATGGTCAGAAAGGCATATTTGGGCGGCTGATTCACAGAAACGCCAGGTATGCAGACGGTTTGGATTTTGAATATAATAATTTTTTGCCGCTTTATCATGTGAAACGATAAAGCGGCAAAAAAATTGTCAAACTGTAAATAAACTGTTGACAAAAAACGTCGAATGTGGTATATTATTATATAGTAATGTCATATTAGCGCGACCAAAATTTTATTTTATTAATTTTCGGAGGTAAATCCAAATGAAACTTATCTACGGCGTTAAAGACAAGCCCAAGTTCGGGCAATTGATCGTTTTTGCCATCCAGCAGCTTCTCGCAATCATGGCGGCAACCCTCGTTGTTCCGGTAATTGTCGGTAACGGTATGAGCTCTGCTGCGGCACTTTTCGGAGCAGGTGTTGGTACTCTCGTTTACGGCTTCTTCACCAAGTTCAAGAGCCCCGTATTCCTCGGCTCATCTTTCGCATTCATTAACTCGATGTTCGTTGCCTTTGCGGGCGGCGTTTCAATGGCAAAGGGCTTTGCCGGACTTATCATAGGTGCGATCTTCGCAGGTCTCGTTTATGTTGTTATTGCGCTTGTTGTAAAGCTTGTCGGTGTTAATTGGATCAATAAGCTCATGCCGGCTGTAGTTATCGGCCCGACTGTTGCTATTATCGGTCTTTCGCTCGCAGGAAACGCAGTAGGTGATCTCCAGAACGGCGGTCTTAAGGTTGACAACATTTCCGTCGCTCATCCCCTTATCTGCGTGCTTGTAGGTCTTGTAACACTTATCACAGTCATCCTCTGTGCAACATACGGCAAGAAGATGACAAGACTCATTCCGTTTATTATCGGCATCCTCGCAGGTTATGCTGTTGCGGCAATCTTCACCGTTATCGGTAATGTGGCAGGCATCGACGCTCTTAAGGTTATCGACTTCACAAAGATCACATCCCTTTGGGCAAACGGTGTTGATCTCAACACATTCCTCACACTTCCCGGATTTACCTTCGTTGAGGCATTCAAGGGCTTCGGTGAGATCGACGGCGCATATATCGGTACGCTTGCTGTTGCATATCTTCCCGTTGCATTCGTTGTATTCGCAGAGCACATTGCTGACCACAAGAACATCTCCTCGATCATCGAGACAGATCTTCTTGAGGATCCCGGTCTTTCCAGAACTCTCCTCGGTGACGGTGTAGGCTCAATGGTAGGCGCATTCTTCGGCGGCTGCCCCAACACCACATACGGCGAGTCGGTAGGATGTGTAGCTATCACCGGTAATGCGTCCGTTTACACCATCGTTACTGCGGCTATTCTCGCAATGCTCATCTCGTTCATCTCTCCCTTCGTTGCTTTCGTAAACTCCATCCCCTCTTGCGTAATGGGCGGTGTTTGCATGGCACTGTACGGATTTATCGCAGTTTCCGGTCTTAAGATGGTACAGAAGGTTGACCTTAATCAGAATAAGAACCTCTTCGTTGTGTCAACAATACTTATCGCAGGTATAGGCGGACTTACTCTGACATTTGGTCAGGTAACCATTACCGCTATCGCTTGTGCACTTATTCTCGGTATCATCGTAAATCTTATAGTATCAAAGGCTAAGGAACAGGAATAAAAACAGAGGAAAACTCAAAATGAAAAATGTAACTGTATTCGATCATCCGCTTATCCAACACAAAACGACCATTATGCGTATGAAGTCCACATCCAACAAGGAATTCCGCGAGTCGGTCGAGGAGATCACGATGCTCATGTGCTACGAAGCACTCCGCGATCTTCCGCTTGAGGATTTGGAAATCGAAACCCCTATAAAGAAAACCACACAGAAGGTTATCAAGGGCAAAAAGTTGGCGGTTGTACCGATACTTCGCGCAGGTCTCGGTATGGTCAACGGACTTTTGAACCTTGTTCCGTCTGCAAAGGTTGGACACATCGGTATGTACCGCGATGAGGAAACACTTCAGCCTCACGAGTACTACTGCAAGCTTCCGCCGGATATTGATGAACGCCTTATCGTAGTAGTTGACCCGATGCTTGCAACAGGCGGCTCCGCGATAGATGCGATCACACAGATCAAGTCCTACGGCGGTAAGCACATAAAGTTCCTTTGTCTGATTGCCGCTCCCGAGGGAATCGAAGCACTGACAAAGACACATCCCGATGTTGAGATATACTGCGCTAACGTTGACGAGTGTCTTAACGAGAACGGTTACATCGTTCCCGGTCTTGGCGACGCAGGCGATAGAATTTTCGGCACAAAATAACAATAATCTGAGCTGTCTCTATTTAAATGGAGACAGCTCTTTTTTATGCCGAAAATAATAGTTTAAGGGGATGCTCCGAGCGTTGGTGTTCCTTGCGGCGCTATACGCCGCCTGCCGGTATGCAGGGGAAACCATTTGCTCTCAAGCAAGACGGCTTCGCCGACTTGCTATAAAGTTCGGCAAAGCCGAACTTACACGCAGGTCGCTTGCAACCTGCTAACGCCGATCCAAAGGTTTCCCCTGCACCCCTTCCTTGGCTCGGCTCAGCCGAGCCGGGTGGGGGTGTCGGGGGCGGGTGGCATCGACAGAAGGTCACAATGTGACCTGCGTGTAAGTTCGGCAAAGCCGAACTTTATAGCAAGTCGGCGAAGCCGTCTTGCTTGAGAGACAACGCCGCCCCCGACCGAGCGGCGGCACTGCCGCCGCGAGCAAAAGGGAGCGCGAGGGCAGAGCCCTCGCACCTACGGCAGGCGGCGCACCGCACCGCAAGGAGCAACAATGTGCGGAGCGGCAAACCCGTCCCTTTTGTTTGCCGCGCTCCACGCGGCAAACAAAAAAGCAGCCTGGGCAAAAGCGCAGACTACCGAAAAATCAAACCCCCGAATATGCGGCAAACCCCCCGTCTACGGGAACTACAACGCCGTTTACAAAGCCGGAAGCCTTGTTGTCAACGAGCCAGAGCAGAGTACCGATGAGATCATCGGTCTCGCCGAAACGGTTCA
>JAZRAB010000006.1:0-19266 GCA_045634345.1 Candidatus Flemingiibacterium sp.
ACAAAAACCCCCCTTCCCAAAAATGCAGACGGAGGTTTGACGTTATTTCCACTTGTATCCGCTTGCGAGGAGAGAAACCTCGGCAGAGCCTACGCTGAGAAGTCCATTATCAAGAGTACCTACTCGCTCATTTCCGTCTGGAAGAAGCACGCGGCAGTCGCATGGCACAAGCGCCGTCATAAACGGAACATGCCCCGCCATAACAGCAAGCTCGCCCTCAATTCCACGGACATCAAGCTTGACTGCCTCACCGCTGTACATGTCTCCATCGGGTGTGGATATTTTAAGCTTAAATGTGTTCATACCGCGTCCCCGTTAGTTGATAGATTTGGCTTTGGCAACCGCCTCGTCGATGCTACCTACATAAAGGAATGCGGACTCCGGCAGGTCGTCGTGCTTGCCGTCGATTATTTCAGCAAAGCCGCGTACCGTCTCGGAAAGCGGCACGTATTTGCCCTCAAATCCGTTGAATTTCTCGGCGACGGAGAACGGCTGTGACAGAAAACGCTGTATCTTACGTGCTCTTGCAACGAGAAGCTTATCCTCGTCCGAAAGCTCGTCCATACCCATGATAGCGATGATGTCCATAAGCTCCTTGTAGCGCTGAAGAATGCGCTGAACCTCACGCGCCACACGGTAATGCTCCTCGCCGAGCACCTCGGCGGTGAGAATACGGCTGGTCGATTCAAGCGGATCAACTGCCGGATAGATACCCTGCGATGCAATCGAACGCGAAAGTACCGTTGTCGCATCAAGATGCGCGAAGGTAGTCGCAGGCGCAGGGTCGGTGAGGTCGTCGGCAGGCACGTATACCGCCTGAATTGAGGTGATCGAACCGCGCTTCGTTGATGTGATACGCTCTTGGAGTGCGCCCATCTCGGTTGCAAGCGTAGGCTGATATCCGACCGCAGACGGCATACGTCCGAGCAGTGCGGAAACCTCGCTTCCTGCCTGGGTGAAGCGGAAGATATTATCAATAAACAGAAGCACGTCCTGCCCCTCGGTGTCACGGAAATATTCCGCCATCGTAAGTCCCGAAAGAGCGACTCTCATTCTCGCCCCCGGTGGTTCGTTCATCTGACCGTACACAAGTGCGGTCTTGTCGATAACCTCGGATTGAATCATTTCGTTGTAGAGGTCATTACCCTCACGTGTGCGCTCGCCGACGCCGGTAAACACGGACAGACCGCCGTGCTCTTTAGCGATGTTGTTGATAAGCTCCATAATAAGGACGGTCTTACCAACACCTGCACCGCCGAAAAGACCGATCTTACCGCCCTTGGAGAAGGGGCAAATGAGGTCGATGACCTTGATGCCCGTTTCAAGTATCTCGGTTGAAGTTGAAAGCTCCTCATAATCGGGGGACGCGCGGTGAATATTCCATCTCTCGCAGTTCTCGGGAGCGGGCTTGTTGTCAACCGCATCGCCGAGGACGTTGAATATACGTCCGAGGGTTTCCTTGCCGACGGGTACGCTTATAGCATGTCCGCTGTCTGTAACCACTGTTCCGCGCTGAAGACCGTCGGTCGATGCCATTGCGATACAGCGAGCGGTATTGTCACCGATATGCTGTGCCACCTCAACGGTGAGTGTACGCTCACCGATAGGCATGGTCAGCGCGTTATATATAGCCGGCAGTCCGCCCTCGTCGAATCGCACGTCAACGACAGGTCCCATGACCTGCGCAACGGTGCCGTTATGTGTGTTTGTCAAAGGTATCACTTCCTTTTTATATATTGCGTATATGTGCTGTGTTCATGCGTTTTACTGTTCACCTGCACCGGCGACAATCTCCGTAATCTCCTGCGTGATCGCGCCTTGACGTGCACGGTTGTACTGAAGCTGCAGGCTGTCGATCATTGCGCTTGCATTTTTGCCGGCACTGTCCATTGCCATGCGGCGTGCCGCAACCTCGGACGCGAAGCTCTCGCGTATCGCCCCTATAAGCATCCCTGCAACATATTCGGGCATAACCGCGTCAAGCACCGTTGTCTCGTCAGGCTCGAACACCATTCCGGATGCATGCTTTTTCTCACTTTTTGCAAGCGGTAAAAGCCATGATATCTTTGCATTTTGAGTCATCATTGAGACATATTCAGTAGAGATTATTCCAAGACGGTCATATTCACCGGCGGCAAAATCCGCACAAAGAGATTTGGCAAGCGTATATGCTTCATCCGCGCTGTAACGCTCGGATGAATTTATCGGCGCACCGAATTTATCGCATGCGCGTTTACCTATCGGAATAAACTGTGCCCCATTGTAAGTCGCCGCGAGACGAAAAACATTCGCATTGTATCCGCCGGCAAGTCCGCGGTCCCCCGCGATGACTATAATGCGTGCGCGAGAAATATCCTCGCCTCTGCTGTGCATATACGGACTTTTCTCACACTCACCCGAGCAAGAAAGCTCGTCAACGAATCTGCGAAGCGCCGCCGTGTACTCACGCCCTTTTTTCATGGCGTCGTTTGCGCGGCGTATTTTCGAGGAAGCGACAAGTCCCATCGCTTTTGTGAGATGTAAGGTGGAATCAACGCTTTTTATTCTTGTCCGCAGTGCTTTAATATCTGCTCCCACGGTTAATTACCTCTTACTTCGTGGAGATCGGTGCGCAGGCGGTTAAGCTCATTAAGCGCACCCTCAAGCTCGTCGATATCTTCCTTTTCCCACGAGCCTTTTTCAAATCTCATGAGAAGGTCGGAGTACTTTGCTTCGAGAAGTTCAAACAGTGCCGCTTCCCAAACGCTTACATTCTTAACGGCAACATTATCGAGGAATCCGTGAATGACCGCATAAACGATCGCAACCTGACAGCCGACGCGGACCGGCGCATTTCTGCCCTGCTTCAGCACCTCGACGATACGCTCACCAAGCGCAAGTCTTGCCTTGGTATCAGCATCGAGGTCACTTCCGAACTGTGCAAATGCCTTTAATTCAAGATACTGCGAATACAGCAGCTTAAGCTCGCCCGAAACCTTTTTCATCGGCTTAAGCTGTGCCGAACCGCCGACTCGGCTGACCGAGATACCGGGGTTGATTGCCGGCATTACACCGGCGTGGAACAGCTCGGTTTCGAGGAATATCTGTCCGTCCGTAATTGAAATAACATTAGTTGGGATGTACGCCGAGACGTCGCCTGCCTGTGTTTCGATTATCGGCAGTGCGGTTATCGAACCCCCACCGTATTCGGGAGCAACGCATGCTGCGCGCTCAAGAAGACGGGAATGGAGATAGAATACGTCGCCGGGATACGCCTCACGGCCCGGCGGACGGCGAATAAGCAGCGACAGTGCGCGGTATGCGACTGCGTGCTTTGAAAGGTCATCGTAAATTATAAGGACATCCTTGCCCTGCTCACGGAAGTATTCCGCCATTGCGCATCCCGAATAGGGGGCAATATACTGAAGCGGCGCACTCTCCGACGCAGATGCCGATACGATGATAGTATAATCCATTGCACCGTAGCGTGTAAGCTCGTTTGCGAGCTGGACCACAGAGGTGTTCTTCTGACCGATTGCGACATAGATACAGAGGACATTCTGTCCCTTTTGATTGATGATGGTATCAATTGCGATCTCGGTCTTACCCGTCTGACGGTCGCCGATGATAAGCTCACGCTGACCGCGTCCGATCGGTATCATCGAGTCGATAGCCTTGATACCGGTCTGAAGCGGTACCGATACGCTCTTTCTCTCGATTATACCGGGAGCCTCGGACTCAACGGGACGAGTCTCGCTGTATTCAATGGGGCCCTTGCCGTCGATAGGCTGACCGAGCGCATCAACGACACGTCCGAGCATAGCCTCGCCGACCGGCACTGAAAGCACACGTCCGGTACGCTTGACTGTCGAGCCTTCTCTGATACTGTTCTCATTTGAAAGAAGTGCGACAGAGACAGTCTCATTTTCGAGATTCTGCGCCATACCAAAGCTGCCGTCATCAAATTCAAGCAGCTCGTTTGCCATGCAGTTTTTAAGTCCGTACACTCGCGCAATACCGTCACCGACCAGCACAACGCTTCCGGTCTCGGTCATCTCTATGCGCGACTTGTAATTTTTTATCTGATCTTTTATTATATTTCCGATCTCATCGGGACGAAGATTCATTTTTTCAACCGCAGCTTTTGCTTAGCAAAAGCTTCCTTTCTGGAGGAGTTGTGGGTGGTTTGCGCAGCAAAACATTGCCGAAACGGCAATGTAAGCCACAAACCCAGTCTGAAAATTTATTTTCAGACTTATTCCTTTCTGTAAGAATATTCAGTTTCCGATAGCTTCGCCAATCTCAGCAAGCTTTGTCCTGAGGCTTCCGTCCATAATATTGCCGTCAACTTTTATAACAACGCCGCCGAGAATATTCTCGTCAACACTGCATATAAGCTCAACGCGGCGTGCAAGTCTTGCTTCGAGCTTGGTGCGGATTGATTCTTTTTCGGAATCAGTGAGTTCGACGGCGCTTATGATATTAGCTGTGGCAATTCCGTCCGACGCTTCGTAAAGCTTCAAATATTCGTTTATGCACTCACAAAGCTCGCGTATGTGTCCGCGCTCGCAGATGAGCTTGACAAACGACACCGCGTATTCGTGCAGTGAGGCGCCAAACGCCTTATCAATGATATCACGCCGCTCATCAAGCGGTATATTCGGGGATGCGAGCAGGTCGATATATTCGGGATATTCCGAAACAAGCGTTTTTACAGCTTTAAGTGATTCGGCAACCTCGTGCTTCACATTTTCCTCTGCGGCAAGTATAAACAGAGCCGCAGCATATTCTTCACTTACACGTGTCATTTTGCGTCACCGATCTCTTCTATAAAGGAGTCGATAAGCTCGCGGTGAGTGTCGATACTAACCTCTTTACCGATAAGCTTCTCGGCAAGCTTCGTCGAAACATCCGCGATTTCACGCTTCATCTCAGACTCTGCCTTCTTCTTGTCAAGCTCGATCTGCGCCTCTGCCGCACGGACTATACTGTCTGCGCGCGCATTCGCCTCGGTAACAATACGCTCTCCGTGACGCTTCGCCGCAGCTTCTGCGCTCTTTCGTATTTCGTCCGCTTCAAGCTCCGCGTGTGACAGCTTTTCTTCATATTCCGTCTTATCAGCAAGTGCCGACATTTTCGCCTCGTTGGCGGCAGCGTAGTCGCCCTCAATGTCAGCACGGCGCTTTTCGAGCACCTGCGTCACCGGCTTATACAGGAACTTCTTCATAAGAAGAAACAGTATAAGCAGATTGGCAAGGCTCACAAGCATCTGCCATATATTGACGGAAATAACTTCCATGTTCATTTAATTCACCTTTATGCGCCGAGAGTGTTCATCAAGATATCAACGAATCTGCCGGGAGCAAGGAAAATAAGCAGAATAGCGATAACGAGCGCGTAAAGACCGGTGGTCTCCGCAATGGCACAACCCATGAGCATTGTGGTAGTAACCGCACCCTTGGATTCGGGCTGACGTCCGATAGCCTCGCACGCCTTTGCAACTGCGTTACCTTCACCGATACCGGGGCCGATACCGGCGATCATTGCCATGCCTGCGCCAAGTGCGCACGCGCCTAAAATAATACCGATTGCAAGTTCTAACATTTTTGTATCCTCCGTTTTTTATAAAAAATTATTATTTTCTATTTTGTGGTATGCTTTAGAGCAGACTCGCTGACTTCGTCAGCTCGGGCAGGGAAAAAGCATCTCAAACGGCGAGGTTTTCTCCCCACCACCCTTCATCGTTGTCTGCGCAGTTCTCTTTTTCGAGTAAAGATTATTTAAAATTTATCATTTGTACTCATTTTGCTGCCTTGGCAGCTTTTTTAGCTTTAAGCTTTTCCCAATCGTCTACGGCAAATCCACCGGAGACATAGAGCATAGTCAGCATTGCAAAAATGAATGCCTGCAGGCATCCGCTGAACACGTCGAAATAAATCGACAGTATTGCCGGCAAGCCGACCTGAAGCAGGGGAATGTCGGCAAGAAAGCCCGGGAGCCATCCGAGAAGCATCGCGGAAAGCCCTTGGAGCGCGGTTGCCACAAGCACCGAAATAACACTACCCGAAATAATATTTCCGTAATGACGGAATGCCATTGAGACGGGAGTTGCCACCTCGCTGATGATATTGAGCGGTGCGAGCGGCGGCGGATCGCAAAAGCTTGCAAGATAATGTATCGGACCGCATTTCATCTTGTAATACGTGATAAGCACGAACACGATTATCGCCCATCCTGCGACTACATTCATATCGGATGTAGGCGGATAAAGTCCGACAAGGGTGATAAGGCTTGAAAACGCTGAAAGCGCCATTATTGCCGCGATAAACGGTGGAAATCCGCCGAAATACTTGTCCTCGCCCATGTTGGCACGCACCATATCCTGCGTTTTCTCGACAACCCATTCAGCCGCCATCTGACGTCTTGTATTGACGCCTGCGCGTATACCGTGTGTAAAGTAAAGGCATATTCCGAAAATAGCGATGAGTACTAACCATGAGTTGACCTGCGATTCGGTTATCGGAAAATCCTGAAGCGGCATCGGGATCGTAAAATAAATCTGCGCACCTGCTATCTCAATTCCGTTGCTTGCAGGCTTTGTGAGCACCTTCAGCACCATTCCGCATACGAAGGGAAGAGTTATCATCAAAAGATAGAGGATGTCGAGCACTCGAAAACGCAGATTACGTTCTTTAATCATTCCGTCTTTTCAACCTCCTTTTCCGTTCCGATTCTCTTATCAAACATCGGACGGAACATAATAGCGATTCGTGGGAAGAGGAGCGGCAGAAGTGCGGCGATCACATTGAAAACATCAAACACAAACGCCAACACTATGAATGCAAGCTGCATAAACATGCGAAGCGTCTGCGACAGCTTCACAATATCTTTAGCTTCCTTTTCTTCCTTTGTGAGTGCTTTTTGAACCGTCAGTCCCATCAAAAAGAAGTTTAAGACAGCGCAGATTCCGCCGAGCAAATTGCCAAATAAAACTGTGTAATCCCACCATCCGCCAACGAGAAATACAGCCTCCATCACCGCTGATAGAATAATAACCCACACGGCGATATACGCCGTTTCACGCAGTACGGTAGCATCAATTTTCTTCATAACGATCAGGAATCAAGCACCTCCGATCAACTACGCTAAAGCGATAAAATATACTAACATACAGTATATCATAAATTTTCCTTATGTGCAAGGGTTTATACAGTTTTTTTACAAAAACATGCTTACTTCGTAAACATATTGCTTATTAATGGGTGAATTTGAGTTTATCGGGGTGCTTGCGCTCCGAGCGTGAGAGTTACGATATTCAGAGTGATAAACAATAATTTGCATAATAAATGGCTGTCTGCACTTCGTTTATTGCAGACAGCCATTTATTATAACTTCTCCCTAAACTGCCCCGAGTGCAGTTTAGCATACATGCCGCCAAGCGCGACAAGCTCATCGTGAGTGCCCTGCTCGATTATCTTACCCTCGGAGATAACTGCGATTTCGTCCGCATTTTTGATTGTCGAAAGGCGGTGAGCGACGACTATCGTCGTGCGTCCGCGACAAAGCTCGTCAAGTGCCTGCTGAATCATTATTTCCGTTGTATTGTCAAGCGCACTTGTTGCCTCGTCGAGTATAAGTATAGCCGGATTTTTAAGGAATACACGCGCGATCGAAAGTCGTTGTTTCTGACCTCCCGAGAGGCGTACTCCTCGTTCACCGATAACCGTTTCATATCCCTCGTCCAGTGTCATTATCCACTCGTGGATATTAGCACGCTTCGCCGCTTCGATGACCTCGTCCTCGGTTGCATCAAGTCTTCCGTAAAGAATATTCTCTCGTATCGACGCATTGAAAAGATAGATATCCTGCTGAACTATACCGATATTGCGGCGCAGTGACTCTGCGGTTATTTTGTGTATATCGCGCCCGTCAATGAGGATTTCACCCGATTCGATATTGTAAAAATGCGGGATGAGATGACAGATAGTCGTTTTTCCGCCGCCCGACGGACCGACCAGTGCGAAGGTTTTGCCCTTATCAATTGACAGGCTCACATTGTGAAGAACATCGTGCTCTCCGTCATATGCGTAGGTGACATTTTTTAACTCGATTTTGCCCTCCGCTCTGCCAATGTCAATTGCATCCGGCGCATCCTTCTCCGGCTCGGCATCGATTATTTCGAGGAATCTCTCAAAGCCGGTAACACCGTTCTGATACTGCTCCATAAAGTTTATCATCGTCATAACGGGCGTGATGAATACGCCGACCGAGACCATGAATGTCGTGTAGTCCGCGAACTCAATCCTTCCGGCATACAGAAAAAGTCCGCCGGCGATGAGCACGATAACATTGAAAATATCCGTAATGAAAGAGGTTGCCGAATGGAACTGTCCCATCGCCTTATAAGCTCTGCGTCTGGCTTCGACAAATTCTCCGTTACCCTCCTCGAACTTCTCCTGCTCACGCTCGGCATTGGTAAAAGCCTTTGTAACGCGGATACCCGAAATCGAGCTTTCGAGGGATGCGTTGATTATGGCAACCGACTGACGGCTTGCAAGGAACGCCGCACGCATTTTGCCGCGGAGCATCGTTGCGATAAAAAGAAGAAAGGGGACCGCCGCAAAGATGATAAGCGTCAGCCAGATATCAATCGTCGCAAGATAGATAAATGCGGTAATTACCGAGACACCGGAAATGAGTATGTTTTCGGGACCGTGGTGGGCAAGCTCGCTTATATCCATGAGGTCATTTGTCATGCGGGACATTATCTTGCCGGTCTCGTGGTTGTCGTAGTAGCTGTACGGCAGCTTTTCAAGTTGACGGAACATGTCCGAGCGCATCTCTGCCTGCATGCGGACACCCATAACGTGACCGTAATACTGTATGAAATAGTTAAGCAGCATACGCACGACATACAAAAGAAGGAGTGCGAGTCCGAAAATAACTATCATTCTGTAGTTCTGATTGGGGATAAAATCATTGAGCATCGTGCGCGTGACCATAGGGTAAACTATACCGACGAGCGCCACTACAAGAGATGCCAGCATGTCGAGCGTAAAGATTCCGATATGCGGCTTGTAATATGATAAAAAGCGTTTAAGCATTTGGTTTTTCCTCCGTTTTAATACGCTGGCAGCAGTCAAGTCCATCGCACCATTTTTCAAGCAATATTCCGAGAGTCTCATAAAGCTGCTCTTTCTTTTCATCGTCGAGCACGCCGAAAAGCTCGCGCGCCATATCCTCACGCTCACGCTCGAACACCTCCGCACGCTCACGTCCTGCATCGGTAAGAGAAAGTTCAAAATTGCGCTTGTCATCCTTATAGCGTACACGCTCGATAAAGCCGCCTGCCTCAACCTTGGCGATAATTTCGGACAGACTTCCTGCCTGAATATTCATACGCTCCATCAGCTCACGCTGTTTCATCGCACCTTCGTTTTTGAGTATAAGTAAAATACGGTTCTGCGACATATTAAGCGGATATCGGTGATATAAAATATGACCGCAAAAACGCATGCGCTTCATAAGCTCGGTATCAGTAGGAATTGCTATCAGCTCCTTTTTGTTAGGTACCTAAATATTATACCGCTCCCGAACAATAAGTTCAAGAGCGGTATATGTATCGTTACAAAATATTTACATTTAGCACTTCCGCAGTGACTGCCCGCCTTGACAAAAGGGGACAAAAATGGTATAATTTATATAATATTATTTTCTGTTTTGAGGTCAATTTATATGGCAAACAAATGCAATCAGCATCTGCGTGAAATGGCGGACGCATCCGCGCTCAAGCAATCCGTGATTCCGGTATTAATATGCGATGACAAGCTGCTTGTGGCATCAAAAAGTATCGGAGCCACAAAGCAATTAAAGCGCCCTGCAGTAAACGGAAGTGCGGCACCGTATATATCGGATGAGGCCAACCGAGCAATCGCTGATGAAAGCGTCAATGCTCTCTGCACACTGTTTAATGCAGAGTATGGTCCGTCATACGCCATAATCACAAAGGGATGTGCCAATTCGGAAAAATACCGTGCGTTTATAATAGAGCCGCAGATCATATTTCTGCCATCCGCCGATGCATGGTATATGACAGAGGTATTTGAAAATCTCGGAGCCGCTGTTACCGAACTGCTTTGCACGCCTGCGGCGCAGATAAGCCGTCTTGAGCTTTGCTGTCTGCGAGTTTCTCGTCTCTGCTCATTTGCATCGGCGTCATCGTATGCCAGCCGCACAGAGCTCAGATGTGATCTTGAAACAATAATATCGGAATGTGCCGCGCCGCTTAAGTTGATCGGCGGCAATGCGAGTCTGCGTGATATACATGAAATCGGCATCCTTACATACTGCGCAAGTGAGCAGATATATATGCTGACTACATCCGTGCTCGTGGCTGTCGTACCGATGTCGCAGGAGGGCAATGTCGATATTTCCTGTGATTATGATAGCAGCAGCGGTACAGTCAAGGTCAGCCACACAATAAAAACAAGCAGGGAATACCGTGCGCCCATTAACAGTATCGATGAGCTTATTCGCATTGTTCCTCATCTGAGCTTGGAGCTTGCCGCTCTTAAGGATATGACATCACATTGCAAGATCGAATTTGACTGCAAAACGGAAAACGATAAGCTGACCGTTTTCTATCGGATCTATGCCGAGAAAACGACACGTGTTAAATTTTCGACGGCATCTATTGAGGAAGAAGCGGGCAGATATATTCGCAAGCTCCTTGGCGAGCTGTGTGAATTGGTGAAGCTTGAAAGTCTATAGTCCCAGTGAGGTGCCGGTGATAAGATCGTCAAAGCAAGCGCCGACGAAGCGTTGATCGGTTCGGTAACCGTCAATATGCAGATAGCGTATACGGCGATAGCTATAGCTTGAAAGCGGGCGATTGTATGCATCGTCGCTGTGAGCTGACACGAGATATGTACGCCGCCCGTAGCCGGTCACGATAAGCGTATGGTAATAATCTCCGTCATCTCTGCCAAGCTGTATGACGTCGCCAAGCTGCAGAATTTGGCGTGGACTGACCTCGCGTCCGAATGGACCGAGTCCTTCGCCGACACCCTCCGATTCATTATTAGTCAAGAAATTATAAAAAAATTCCACACCCGTCCATGCAGCCGCACGCTCATTCGGCGAAGCATAGTACCACCCGAAATCGGGCGTAAAATTCATTTGACAGCAGCCGGCAAGTATACACTGCGATACAAAATTTGTACAGTTTCCTCCCCCACCGGTAAAATCAAAGAAAAGCGGATTACGGTCAAGTGCCCAGCGCCTCGCATATGCGATGGCACGCTCACGGTTGTATTCTCGAATTTCAGGCATAAATGTACCTCCTTTTTTGTATTCAGTACAGTTTATGCAAAAGGGGAGATATGGTCAATGTTTAAAATTCACTTGCAATTGCTGGGACCGCGTGATATAATTAAATAAAATATTTTGTATTCCGAGGACGAAATGAAAAAAAGTCAACTTTTCGCGGCGGTGATATACATACTGATATCGCTTTCGATGACCGCGGCGATATATATACCTAATGCCAAATGCATCTATATTCCGACAGCAGTAACCCCCTCAATGGCGGATATACCGTCATTATCGGTGCCGAACACTGCCGAAACCGAGCCGCCGCCCGAGCCTGTCAATATCACACTGTCATTCATCGGTGACTGCATGCTTGCCACAGACAGAGGCGGTGAATGGGACGGCTCTTTCAATTCGCTCGCAAAAAAGGTAGATCCGTCATATTTTCTCGAAAGCTTCACGGAATTTTTCGGAAGCGACGACTGGACGGTTGCCAATCTTGAAAATGTATTCACCGACAATTCCGAGGCTCCTATGCGAAATAAAGGATATATCCCTGCATATTGGTACAGATCTTCTACCCAAAACACCGCCATACTTACCGAGGGCAGTGTCGAGATCGTTTCACTTGCCAACAACCATTCCGAGGACTACGGTGCGATTGGATATGCCGATACTCGCGCAGCTCTTGAGGATGCAGGCGTGCTGTGGGGAGATAACAACAATGTCGTAATGCTCGAAAAAGACGGCTTCACGATAGCACTCTACTGCACGACCTTTTATTATAAAGGCTACGACTCTATAATATCAAAAAAGATGGCAGAGATCGAAGCAGATTATAAGATCGTATATTTTCACGGCGGTACGGAGCGTGTACATGAGCCTGACGAGTGGAAAGCCGCCGGATGCCGACGCATGATAGACAGCGGTATTGATATCGTTATCGGGCATCATCCGCACGTACTGCAGCCGATTGAGATATATAACGGAAAAACCATTGTTCATTCGCTTGGCAACTTTGTTTTCGGCGGTTCACTCCGCGAGGAGAATCGCACGATCGTATACCGCCTGCATCTTAATACATGCGGCAAGGAAGTCATCTCCGTCACAGATGAGGTCATCCCCTGCTATGTATATACCGATCTCTATAAGCCGGGAATCATAACAGACGAAGCGGAAATTGCCGCGGTCCACGCTTTTCTTGGCGGCGAAAGTGACTCGCCGATGGGTGAATAATTATGAAAAAATGCAGTCTCTGTCCGCGCGGGTGCGATGTTGACCGGACAAGCTCTGTCGGGTACTGCGGACAAAGTGCCGGTATCCGCGTAGCGCGTGCCGCCCCACATATGTGGGAGGAGCCGTGCATATCGGGAAAGAACGGTTCGGGCACGGTCTTTTTCTGTGGATGCACACTCGGGTGCGTCTATTGCCAAAATGCCGCCATCTCTCGTGTACAAGACGCAAATAACGGTACGACGGTAACGCCTGAGAAGCTCGCAGACATCTTTATTGATCTGCAGAATCGTGGCGTTCACAATATCAACCTCGTCACTCCTACGATGTTTGCAGACGGCATTGCAGAAGCTGTCAAATCGGCGCGTACACGCGGACTGACACTCCCTATAGTTTACAATACAAGCGGATATGAGTCGGCGGCTGTACTTGATCGAATAGGTGAAATGATCGATATTTATCTTCCGGATTTTAAGTATCTTTCTGCGGAATTGTCTACTAAATATTCGCACGCTTCCGATTATCCAAGGTATGCCGCAGAATCGCTTGACGCTATGGTAAGGCGTATCGGCGAGGCTCGGTTTGATGAAGACGGAATGATGACACGTGGGGTGATAGTACGTCATCTTCTGCTTCCGGGACAGCTTGCCGAATCGTGTCGTGTGCTCGATTTTCTTTTTGCCGGGTATGGTAATTCGATATTCTACAGCCTGATGAATCAGTACACCCCCATGCCGACACTCGACACAGAACGGTATCCGGAGCTGTCGCGCAAGGTGACGACCTATGAATATCAAAAGCTCGTTGATTACGCCAGAACGATTGGCATCGAAAACGGTTTCATTCAAGAGGGCGGTACGGCGAAAGAAAACTTTATTCCCGCCTTCAACGGCGAAGGCGTTGATTTTTAAAATACTAAAAAAACTGTCTGCGAAAAACGCAGACAGTTTTTTTGATTTTGATTTTACTGTGTCATCAATACGCCATTATCCCACAGATCATATTGGCAGACAGCCACATCATATACAGATACGGTAATATGGCATATCGGACGGGCGGTGAATCCGGTGGAACCGGCTTTACCTATGATGTCGCCCTTTGCAACGGTGTCGCCGACCTTTACCTCCGCAGAGCTTAAATGAGCGTACCAGCTCTTGAGTCCGAGACCGTGGTCAATCACCACTATATAACCCGGAAGGTCGAGATAACCTGCATATACGACCTTGCCGTTGTTCATTGCCATGATGCTTTCACCGGAATTTACAAGATAATCGCATCCCTCATGTCTGTACGTTTCGCCTGTGCCGCTGATTGTTACGTAACGACCGAAGCCTATGCGCACGTTGCCGTCCTTCGTACCCTCAAGGAAGTTTCCTTCCCATAGAGGCGTTGATTCGGTTTGGGCAACAATAGGCGCCATTGTCTCGCTGAAGGTATTCATTGTGGTCTGGGTGCGTGTTTGGCTTGCGATAGACGCGCTTATATCAAGAGAGGATGAGCCGAAGTTTTTTGGCGTAATGTCAAGCAGCATATCCTGTGTGACCTCGCCGTATGAGCAGGTGAATTTAACCGATTCGCCCTTGAAGCCCATATTAATGGGGACAAGAGCGCGAGCGTAGAGACCATCCTTGAAGAAGGTGGGAGTGAATCCGATGTCGGGATCGCTCGTAAAGGTTATCGCAGAGGGGTCGTCAACATTCTTTGCGGAGATAACCACGAACTCGCCGGGTTCGATCTCGGTCTCACCAAGGTAGAATACCGCAGGAACCAACACCTTTGCTTTGAACTGATATTTAGCCGAGCCGTAGCACGCTTCGTTTTCGGATTCATACCAATTCGCATCTACAATAACATCAATATTCCGACCCTCAAGCGACGCATTTGCGATGTTTTCATAGCTGTCGCTGAAAAGCGTTGTACCGTCAGCACTGACTGTAACATTGATGAAATCGGGCTCGTTATCAAAGGAGAGTGCAAACGCTCCCTTCATCTCGTATATTCTCTCGGTTGCAGGAGCAGATTCGATACCGTCCAGCGCCACATATGAGCCGCCATAGGTCTGGTATTCCCAACTTGCTTCGGTTGGCAGAAGCGTCTCATTTGAAATCTGCATCGTGGGGAAGGTCGTTGTATCGTAGAGGCATCGCGCATATTTGGTCGTTAAGAACGATGCCGCGTCGTTTGCGTTTATATGATAAGCATTATCTCTCGCGTCAACAAAATACGCTTCATCGGGATTGGGAGAGAAGTAATATTTATAAGTCTGTATGCGGTCGTAGCTGTAATATTTAAATTCAAAATAATCGTCCCCAACAAGCGGATCGGGAAGCGATGACTGCTCGATGGCGCGTTTGTTTATTGAAATAAATCCGTCAATGTCGCGGGCATCGGATGCATTATCTGCCGCGAGCACAAACACATCTCCGTCAGTATCGGTAATTTCGAGCTTGGTTACATTTTTTTCGTTCACGGTCACATACTGTGCTCCGACATAGCTTCCGATTGCAATGAATGTTGGCAGCAATATTGCCGCAACCACAGCAATCACTGTAAATATATTTTTAGCAGGCTTGATCATATCTCTTCCCCTTTTCGGCAATTTAAATCATATTATAATATTATTATACAATATTTTATACGCGAGGTCAAGTCTATTCTGAAATTTTATCAAGTGCATGATGGATTTTTTGTTTTATTGTATTTACAATGATAAATTTGAGTTTATAGGGGAGTTTTATGCTCCGAGCATCGGTTCTCCCGGGCGGTGCTCTGCACCGCCTGCCGTATTGCTCGCGGCGTTTTACGCCGCTCGGGAGAGGAGGCGCTGCGCTCAGGCGCCGCTCCGCCCTCCCCCTCCACCTCCACCTGGCTCGGCTGAGCCGAGCCAAGGAGGGGAGTGCAGAGGGGAACCTATGGATCGGCGTTTGAGAGTAATGGGTTCCCCTCTGCATACGGTAGGCGGCGCAAAGCGCCGCTTTAGAGCTGCAAAAATCGAAGCATAAAACACCCCGCTAAACAATACCCCCCGATTAAAAATCATGCAGCCGTATATCCCATACAGCTGCATGATTTTATATCTAAAAAAGAGTTAATTACTGTGCCTGATATTCTCCGAGTATTCACTCGGACTGACTCCGAAATGGCGCTTGAACGCTTGGCGGAAGGTGTGAGCGGAGGAGTATCCGATTTTCTCTGCCACCTCATTGACTGTCATTGTACCGTCTGCAAGCATGTCGGCGGCGGCAGACAGCTTTTTTCTGGTAATGTACTCCTTAATACTGATGCTCATCTTATCCTTGAAAAGATGCGACAGATAATATTCGCTGTACGAAAGCTCGTCCGCGACGCTTTTTATATCCCGTATTGACATATATTTATTGTCTATGTATCGGATGAGATGATATACGGTAAAGCTTGACGAGGCTTTGTTAATGCGTCTTGGCGGTATGTTGCCGTTAAGTATACGAAAGAACGTGATGAGTATTTGTGTAACATAGAAATTGAGCATTGTATGCTGCTCTGAATCCGGTGTGTACATTTCGTCCATGAGAAGCTGGGAGAGAAGCTTGATTTTTCCATTGTCCACCGCTTTAGTATAGTCAACCCCATCCATTTTGTGTATGTACGGAGAAATAGGAGCATAGCTGCGTTTCGGATAGTAAGCAATACATACATAGCGGAAATTTTCTTCATTCCCAACTACTATACGGTGAAATAACCCTTTTCTTATATAGTGAATTTCCCCGCCGCATATCTCGGTTTCGACGCCGTCCGAATAAAATGTCGCGCGCCCGGAGATGGCATAGGTTATTTCATCACATTCCTGAAAATGCTCCGCGATTTCGCTTCCTTTTATAAGGGAAACCTCAGCCGCCTGAATAAGCTTTCCGAACGGGAGGGCGAGCGAAGTCCTCGGATACAGCTCGTCATATAATATTGCTTTGCTTATGCTTTCTTCTTCATAATTGACAGGTTTCATAAATGTTCCTCTCAATATTCGCAAAAGCCTCGGAGGACCGAGGCTTTTGTGATTATCTGTATAGTTTAAAGTAACCCCTCAAGCTTTTCGGCTGCCTTGTCAAGGTAGTCATTTTCCATAAGCTCAAGCATACCCTTGTCACAGAGTGCCGCGAGACGAGGATCTATCGGCATGCGTGCAAGCACGTCATAACCGAACTTGTCCGCAACCTCGGCAATGTGGCTTTCTCCGTAGATATTGTGATCCTTGCCGCAGTCGGGGCACTTGAAATATGCCATGTTTTCAACTATTCCGAGTACGGGAATGTTCATCATCTGCGCCATGTTTGCAGCCTTTGCAACAATCATGGATACAAGCTCCTGAGGGCTTGTGACTATAATAATTCCGTCAAGCGGGATGGATTGGAAAACAGTCAGCGGAACATCACCTGTTCCCGGAGGCATATCGACGAACATAAAGTCTACGTCGTCCCAGATAACGTCAGTCCAGAACTGCTTAACAGTGCCTGCGATAACCGGACCTCTCCAGACAACGGGAGTGGTTTCCTCGGGAAGAAGCAGATTAACGCTCATCATTTTAATGCCGGTCTTGGATTCGAGCGGGAAGATACCGCCTGCACCGTCTCCGGTAACCTCGCCCTTGACACCGAATGCCTTGGGAATTGAGGGACCGGTTATATCGGCATCAAGGATTGCGGTGCTGTGACCACGGCGGCTCATGAGCACTGACAGCATGGATGTGACGATAGATTTACCGGCACCGCCCTTGACGCTGACAACGCCGATGACCTTTTTTACATTTGACATTTCGTGCGGCTTTTCGAGAAGACTTGTCTTTTCGCGCGATGCACAATTTGCAGAGCAGGAGGAGCAATCATGCGTACAGGACGACTCCGGCTTTTCCTGCGTATCATCATAAATCATTGGAAAATGACTCCTTTCATAAATATACTAAATATATTATAACTCATATTTTTAAAATTTGCAAGTCTTTTGACGCTTTAATGAAATTTTTACTCTTTGTTGAAGATTTGCGGTAGATTTGCGCATGTTTTTGGCGTATAATTCATGAGTAAAAGATATTTGGGAGGTCTCATATGAAAAATATGCTTTACAGATTAAGAGAAAAGCTGGCAAGATTTTTCTGGGGGCGTTACGGTGCTGACAAGCTCGGATACGCTATACTCATATTGTCAATGGTGCTCTCACTTGCCTCGTCGCTGTCTGCCTCGGAATCAATGGCAGTATCAATGCTACTCTATATAGTATCGTACGTGCTGCTTATCTGGATGCTTTCCCGTATGCTTTCAAAGAATGTGCAGGCACGTGCGCGCGAGAACACAAAATTTCTCGGCATATGGAAGAATATAAAGAAGTGGTTCAGTCTTCAGTATAACCGTCTGCGCGACATCCGCACACATCGTTATTTTGCTTGCCCGAGCTGTAAAAACAATCTGCGCGTGCCAAAGGGCAGGGGAGAGATAACCATTACCTGTCCCGTATGCAAGACTAAATTTGACCGCAGGACTTAATAAGCTTAAATACCTGTTCAGCCGTGTCCGCAAGGTCACGGCTTGCGTTTTTTGTATCCATCGCTTCGGAAAGCGTGCAGATGCTTCGTCTTATCGGGAAGAAGGCGTCAATACCGACTTCATTGCATGCGACGGCATCTTCCGTGACCGCGCCCGCAAAGGCGATACAAAGCTTGCCGTGCTTCTTTGCAAGTGATGCGACTCCGACAGGTGCCTTTCCCATTGCGCTTTGGTGGTCGAGTCTGCCCTCGCCGGTTATCACGATATCCGCATCTTTAATGTAATCTTCAAGACGAGTCACATCAAGTACAAGTGTGATGCCGGATATCAGCTCACCGCCGAGAAATTCGCGTAGCGCAAAGCCGAGACCGCCTGCCGCACCGCTTCCGGGATAGTCTTTGTCGGAATTTGGATATTTCTCTTTTGTAATCGCGGCGAAGTTTTCGAGCCATGCGTCCATTTCACACACCATGCTTGGTGTAGCACCCTTTTGCGGACCGTAAACTGCACTGCAGCCAAGCTCACCGCATAGGGGATTTGTAACATCGCAGGCAACTCTTATGCGACAGTTGAGGAGCTCTTTTATTATGTTGGTGTCTTCTATTCTCGCAAGCTCGCGCAGTCCCTTTGCACCGAGTGCAATCGGACTGCCGTTTTTATCAAGAAGCCCGAATCCGAGAGCGGCAAGCATACCCGTTCCGCCATCATTTGTCGCACTTCCGCCGATGCCGATAACGAAATCGCGGCATCCCTCATTTATCGCGTCCGCAATCATCTCGCCGACACCGTATGTAGTGGTTTCGAGCGGATTGCGCAACGATTCTTCAAGCTGCGGAAGCCCTGCGGCGGCTGCCATTTCGATGACTGCTGTTTCTCCTGCGATGCAGTAAGTACAGTTTACCTCGCGCATACGGGCATCGTGGGCGCGAATGGTGCGCAGTCTGCCATTCATACCGAGCGCGAGAGCCTCTGTCGTGCCTTCGCCGCCATCTGCAAGGGGGCGTACCAAAATCTCGGCGTCCGGATAAGCACGGCGTATTCCCTCGGCACATGCATTTCCTGCCTCAATTGAGGTTAGACTTCCTTTAAATGAATCTATCGCTGTAACAACTCTCATGTTGGTGCTCCTTTTTTACTATATTACAGATATTTTACCACAAAATCTTGTAGATTTCAAGTGGCACAGATGAAAGAGTACAATAAATTTGCAAATTTGAGTTTATAGGGGAGTTTG
>JAZRAB010000007.1:0-2107 GCA_045634345.1 Candidatus Flemingiibacterium sp.
AGGGGAAACGTCACGAGAGGGGCGACAACCAACTCATCATCCGTAGGTTTTCGCCCCTCTCATGGCTCTCCCCCTTTCCTTGGCTCTTACGATGTGGAGTCTAGTATTGCGCTACGCGCGGGGGGGTACCGCAAAGGGACGGCGTAGTCGCTACGCTCTCCGCACGGGTTAGCGCTGGCGCGAAAGAGAGGTTAGAGACCTCGGAAGCCTTTGCCGATGACCTCGCTTGAATTTGTTATCATCATGAATGTTTTTGGATGCTCTCGCTTCAGATACTTCTGAAGCTGTGTTGCCTGATAGCGGTGCATTGCGGTGCTTATCATGTATTTTTTTGCATGAGTGTATCCGCCAACGCCCTCTATGACTGTACAGCTTCGTTTGAGCTCTTTTGTGATGAAATCTGCGATGGGATCGGGGGTATCGGTAATTATCTGGAAGCATTTGCACATATTGAAGCTCTCAATGACCGAGTCGATGACCGCAGTTTTGACGAGAAGACCAAGCACCGAGAAAAGTCCCGTCTTAACGCCGAACAGGAACGCAAGTGCGGTGATTCCGGCGTCGCTTATAAGGAGCGCTGTGCCGATATTCATTCGGGTGTATTTGCGCAGTATCATCGCAATAATATCCGTTCCGCCGGTCGAGCCGTCGCAGTTGAAGAGGATCGCAGAGCCGATAGCGGGGAGCCCGATTGCGAAGACCAGCTCTAAAAGCGGCTGGTCGGTAAGCGGTGCGCCAAGTGGGATCAGCCATTCAAACAGCATCAGCGCGCCTGAAAGAGTGAGCGAGCCGAGCACTGTTTTGACGGTGCATCCGCGTCCGAGAAAAGCGAACCCGAAAACGAGCATCGCCACATTGATTACGGTTGCAACAAGGCTCGCGGAGGACAGCTGAAAATAATTACCGAGCACGACCGAGATACCGCTCACGCCGCCGGTTGAGAAGTTATTCGGGAACTTGAAAAAGTAAACACCGAGCGCAACAAACAGAGCGCCGATCACACAAAGTGCGTATTCACGGAGAGCTTTTTTATTCATTTCTATCTCCTCGCCGGAGCGAAATATGTACCGATATGCTCGCCGTCGCTGATTCGGTAGAGCACCTCGGGGTTTTTGCCGTTGACTATAAGCATCGGAATCCCTGCCTCGGTTACGATCTGTGCTGCCTTTATCTTGGTAATCATTCCGCCCGTGCCTCGTTCGCTTCCGGCGCCGCTGGCATATGAGATAACCGTATCGTTTATTTCGTCCACTCTGTCGATAAGCTTCGCATCGGGGTTCTTCTTGGGATCGCAGTCGTAAAGACCGTCGATATCCGAAAGATTTATCAGAATATCCGCGCCGCATACGAGTGCGACGTATGCCGACAGTGTATCGTTGCCGCCGAACTTAAGCTCCTCGGTCGAGATCGGGTCATTTTCGTTGACGATCGGCACGCAGCCGAGCTTCAAAAGCTCGCGGAAGGTATTCTCGGCGTGGGTACGGCGGATATCGTTATCGATGATATCCTTGGTCATAAGCATCTGACCGACTGTATGTCCGTAGGTGGCGAAGAATTTTTCGTAAACCTGCATAAGCTCCGCCTGACCAATTGCGGCGAGTGCCTGCTTTTCCTCGGTGGTTTCGGGACGTCTGCCAAGTCCGAGTCTTGCGATGCCTGCGGCGACCGCGCCCGAGCTTACGAGGATGACCTCGTGTCCGTAGTTTTTGAAGTCGGAGAGGATTCGCACAAGCAGCTCCATACGGCGAAGATCGAGCTTTCCGCTCGCGTGCGTCAATGTGTTGGAGCCGATCTTTACAACGATCCGCGCTTTGTTTTCGAGTATACTCATGGTTTTATGTTAATCCTTTCGGGTTTTATACATGTGATTGCAGATGCGCACGGCACGTAACCTCGCCGCGCTCACGCGGCTCGGGGGACGACCTCACCGCGCCCACGCGGCTCGGGGAACGGCCTCGCCGCACCTCGCGGCTCGGGGATACGACCTCTGCCGTGCCCACACGGCAGAGGGGAAACGTCACGAGAGGGGCGACAACCAACTCATCATCCGTAGGTTTTCGCCCCTCTCATGGCTCTCCCCCTTTCCTTGGCTCTTACGATGTGGAGT
>JAZRAB010000008.1:0-2339 GCA_045634345.1 Candidatus Flemingiibacterium sp.
ATGATATTTTTTTCGGTTAGGTATTGATTTTTTTAGAAAAATGTGTTATACTCTTTAAGTACGAAAAAATGTATATAGTTGCATCACAGAGAGGTATTTCGCCTATGGCGAATATATCCGCACCCTACGCCTGACAAGCGAGCTTGTCGATCTTCGGGTGGGATATGCGAAGCGGATTCAAGAGCTGCGCTCTTGAGCCACTTCTCACAGGTCTCTGCATAGATATGATGCACGCTGTTGCATCATATCTATGCAGAGGTATCGAAGTGGTCATAACGGGGCTGACTCGAAATCAGTTTGTGCCAAAAGCACACGAGGGTTCGAATCCCTCTCTCTCCGCCAAAGAGCCTGAAACAAACGTTTCAGGCTCTTACTTTTTCACTATTCACTGTTGTCTAATAACAATTATCTGTATTTCAAATACTCCATAAATTTCTTTGCAGCAATGGAGAGTGCGTTTGTGCTTCGGTAAGCCACACCTATTCTTCTGAATGCAGGCACATCAAGCTCTTTAGCCACAATTCTGTACGGTATTCTACGCAGTATCAGCTCGGGAAGAATAGCTATTCCGAGACCTCCCTCAACCATTGACATCACCGCATAATCATCCCACGTTGTAAAATGCACGTTAGGTGTAATGCCGTTTCTCTCAAAAACCTCGGAAATTTCAGCTTTCGCACCCTTTTCAAGAAGCATAAAGGGATAATCGCACAATGCCTTTACTGGAAATTTGTCCTTATCGACAAGTGCGTGATCCTCGGGTATAACCACGAGTAGCTTATCTTCCTCCAAGAATACCGTTTCAAACTCATCGACAGTGGGCAGACGGAGAAAGCCGAGATCAACGCGCCCTGTTTTGATCCATTCCTCTATCTCGGTGTAATCACCGAGTAAAAGCTCATAGTCGATATTGGGATAGTCCTTTTGAAATTCCTTGATGATATTCGGCAGCCAATGCGTTGCCACGCTTGAAAATGTACCGATGCGGATAAGTCCTGATTGAAGTCCGTTTATTTCGTCGATCTGCTCCTGTAAGCGTTCAAATTCCCGACATACGCTTTGCGCGATGGGCAATATCTTCATTCCGTCAGAGGTCAGCTTCACACCTGTGCGGTTGCGTTCAAGAAGCGTAACGTTCCATTCCTTTTCCAAATCGTTTATCATACGGCTTACCGCCGATTGCGAATAATTGAGTATCTCTGCCGCCTTCGTAAAGCTGCCATACTCCACGGTCTTGATAAACGCCATATATTTTTGTACGTTGGTGTCCATCTTCATTCCTTTATCTATGCAATTTTGTAATGATGAATATGAGATATATTCGCTTGTGTAATTTATGATAATATGATATACTATTATCACGAAAATGTCAAGAGGTAAGAAATGAAAACATCGTATTTGAAATATATCTTTGCACTGTTGCTGTTTGGCTCAAACGGCATTGTGGCAAGTTTGATACATCTGAGCAGCTACGAGATCGTACTTTTGCGCACGTTGATCGGAAGCCTATTATTGATCGCTATTTTCTTTATCGCAAGGGAGAAGCTGACATTTTACAAGTACAAAACGCAAAGCATATTCCTTGCCGTATCGGGAATCGCGATGGGAACGAGTTGGATATTCTTGTATGAGGCATACGACGAGATCGGTGTAAGCTTGGCTTCTCTCGCTTATTACTGCGGACCTGTCATTGTGATGATACTCTCACCTATACTGTTCGGAGAAAAGCTTACAAAGTTCAAGGTGTGCAGCTTTCTTGTGGTGCTTGTCGGTATTTTCCTTGTCAACGGAACGGCGTTTGAGAACGGTGTGAGCGTATGGGGACTTGCCTGCGGTCTGCTCTCGGCGGTATGCTATTCGCTGATGGTCATGTTTAACAAGAAAGCGAAGGACATCACGGGGCTTGAAAACTCGATGCTTCAGCTTTTTGTTGCGTTTTTGACGGTTGCTGTCTTCGTTGGCATCAAGCAAGGCTACCGTATGCAGATCGACACACAGAGTATTATTCCCATACTTGTTTTAGGACTTCTGAATACGGGCATCGGATGTTATTTTTATTTCTCGTCTATCGGGAAGCTGCCTGTGCAGACGGTTGCAATATGCGGATATCTTGAACCACTGTCAGCGGTAGTGTTCTCGGTGATCTTCCTGAAAGAAACAATGCTGCCGATACAAATCATCGGCGCGGTTCTTATCATCGGTGGCGCAATGCTTGGTGAATACAGAAAGAAGCAAATATGAAGTGAGGGCTGAACGATTCGTTCAGCCCTTTTCCCATCTTCCCCTCATCCGAGCGCCTTGCTCATCGCCGCACCGGTATCCGCCTTGCTCACCGCATC
>JAZRAB010000009.1:0-18420 GCA_045634345.1 Candidatus Flemingiibacterium sp.
CTTGCAACAGCCTCATCAACGCCGTCCATCTCGAACATTACGCGGCCGGGCTTAACAACCGCTACCCAGTACTCAGGCGAACCCTTACCGGAACCCATTCGGGTTTCAGCAGGCTTCTCAGTTACGGGCTTATCCGGGAAAATCTTGATCCAAACCTGACCGCCACGCTTGATGTAACGTGTCATAGCGATACGGGCTGCCTCGATCTGATTGCTTGTGATCCAAGCGGGCTCAAGAGCAACAAGACCATAGCTGCCGTTGCTGATTGTGTTGCCGCGGTAAGCCTTACCCTTAAGTCTGCCGCGCTGAACACGTCTGTATTTTACTCTCTTAGGCATTAACATGGTGATTACTGCTCCTTTCTGCCGGAATTGCCGCGATCACCGCGAGGTGCGCGATCGCCTCTGCGCTCTCCACGACGCTCACGACGCTCGCCTCTGCCTTCCTTATCAAAGCTCTTGGGAGCCTTGGGCTGTTCGACAGCTACGCGTGCTGCTGCACCGTTGAGAACCTCACCGCGGTAGATCCATACCTTGATACCGATCTTACCGTAGGTGGTGTTTGCTTCATAGAAACCGTAGTCGATATCGGCACGGAGAGTCTGAAGCGGAATAGTACCTTCGTGATAGTGCTCTGTTCTCGCAATTTCTGCACCGCCGAGACGGCCGCTGCAGCAAATCTTGATACCCTTTGCACCGAGCTTAATAGTTCTGCCGATGCACTGCTTCATAGCACGGCGGAAACCGATTCTGCGCTCGAGCTGGCTTGCGATATTCTCGGCAACGAGCTGTGCAGAAAGATCAGGGGATCTCACCTCAACAACGTTGACGGATACCGGCTTCTTAACGATGGACTCGATTTCGAGTCTGAGCTTTTCGATCTCAGTGCCGCCCTTACCGATGATAACACCGGGCTTTGCGCAATGGATGAAAACTCTTACCTTCTGGCTGTCGCGCTCGATTTCGATCTTCGGAACGCCTGCAGCCTGAAGCTTATTCTTGAGATAATTTCTCAGTTTATAGTCGGAAACAAGTGTATCGCCGAACTCTTCGTCACGGACATACCATCTTGAATCCCAGTTCTTGATAACGCCGACACGGAGACCGTGCGGATTAACTTTCTGACCCATTTGGCATTTGACCTCCTTCTTGGATTATTACTTTTCCTTAACAGCGAGCGTAATGTGGCTCGTTCTCTTAAAGATTCTGAAAGCTCTGCCCTGTGCTCTGGGCATGATGCGCTTCAGAGTAGGACCGGGGCAAACGAAGCACTCGGAAACGTAGAGCTTCGATGCGTCCATATTAAAATTGTGTTCAGCATTTGCTACCGCGCTCTTGAGGAGCTTTATAAGATACTCGGATGCGCTCTTTGGGGTATTCTTAAGAATAGCCATAGCGGTTGCAACATCCTTGCCTCTGATAAGATCGAGAACGATCTTTACCTTACGAGGAGAAATTCTTACATATTTGAGGTAAGCTCTTGCATCTCTCTGTTCCATTATAACTTTGCCTCCCTTCGCAAAAAGCGATAAACTTTTGACTTATCCGTTTTATTCGGATATCAGTTCTTTGATCATTTGCCGTTGTTCGAGGTCTTAGAGCCCGCATGTCCCTTGAATGTTCTTGTGGGAGCGAACTCGCCGAGCTTGTGACCTACCATGTCCTCGGTAACGTATACCGGTACATGCTTGCGTCCGTCATGGACTGCGATGGTGTGACCAACGAATTCCGGGAAGATCGTAGAAGCGCGGGACCATGTCTTGAGAACTTTCTTTTCGTTCTTCTCGTTCATGGCTTCGATTCTGTCAAAAAGCTTCTTTTCAACGAAAGGGCCTTTTTTAAGACTTCTGCTCATTAGTGGTGCCTCCTTCTCTTACTTACCGTTTCTGGACTTTACGATGAACTTGTTGGTGCGAGCCTTCTTATTTCTGGTCTTGTAACCGTTGGTGGGCTTGCCCCAAGGAGTTACAGGAGTGGGACGACCGATAGGAGCACGTCCCTCACCACCACCGTGCGGGTGATCGCAGGGGTTCATGACAGAACCGCGTACGTGAGGACGAATACCTCTGTGGCGGGTCTTACCTGCTTTACCGAGCTTAACATTCTCATGCTCGAGGTTGCCGACCTGACCGATAGTAGCCTTGCACTCGAGGCGAACGATTCTAACCTCGCCCGAGGGAAGTCTTACCTGTGCCATGCCGTTTTCCTTAGCCATGAGCTGTGCGGCTGCGCCTGCGCTGCGAACGAGCTGAGCGCCCTTGCCGGGATAAAGCTCAATATTGTGGATAACAGTTCCGACCGGAATATTTGCGATAGGCAGTGTGTTGCCGACCTTGATGTCAGCAGATGCACCGGAGTAGATTACGTCGCCGTCCGTAAGACCGGAGGGAGCGAGAACGTAACTTCTTGTTCCGTCTTCATACTCAACAAGAGCGATATAAGCAGTTCTGTTAGGATCGTACTCGATACCGATAACCTTTGCTGCTGTGTCAAGAGTGTTTCTCTTGAAGTCGATGATTCTGTACTTCTGCTTGTTTCCGCCGCCTCTGTGACGAACGGTGATCTTGCCGTAGCTGTTTCTGCCGGCATTCTTCTTAAGATTTACAGTCAGCTTCTTCTCAGGGCTGAATTTGGTTATTTCAGCGAAGGAAGGATCGCTCATGTGACGTCTTCCGGGAGTAGTGGGTTTGAATTTAGTTGACATTTTAATTCACTCCTCCTTCATTACATCATGCCATCGAAGAACTCGATGGTCTTGGAGTCAGGCTTCAGAGTAACGATAGCCTTTTTCCATTCAGAAGTGTAACCCTGATGATAACCGAGTCTCTTGGGCTTCTTCTTCATGTTGATGGTGTTAACGCTTTCAACGTCAACCTTGAAAAGCTCTTCAACCGCATTTGCGATTTCAGCCTTTGTAGCGTCAGCCATTACCTTGAAAGTGTACTTCTTATTCTGAGCAGCATCCATGCTGGCCTCGGTAATGATCGGCTTTACAATTATATCGTGAACCGTCTTCATGCGTACACCTCCTCCATTTTTTCAGCCGCGCCCTTAGCTACGATGAACTTATCGCAGTTGAGGATGTCGTAAACATTAAGGGTATTTACGAGAGCGGTCTTAACGCCGGGAATGTTTGCCATGCTCTTAACGACCATAGCATCGTTTTCAGCGAGGACTACGAGAGCCTTCTTCTCGCTGCCGAGAGCCTTGAGCATGTTTACCATGGTCTTGGTCTTGTACTCGGTAGTTGTGATTGCATCAACAACGATCATATCGCCGCCAGCGACCTTAGAGGAGAACGCGCTCTGAAGAGCAATTCTCTTGACCTTCTTGTTGATCTCAAAACGGTAGCTTCTAGGCTTCGGGCCGAGAGCGATACCGCCGTGTGTCCACTGAGGAGAACGGGTCGAGCCCTGTCTTGCATGACCGGTACCCTTCTGCTTCCAGGGCTTCTTGCCGCCGCCGGAAACCTCGGAGCGGGTCTTGGTGGACTGTGTACCCTGTCTCTGATTTGCGAGGTAAGATTTAACCGCGATGTGGAGAACCGCACTGTTTACCTCTGCGCCGAATACAGCATCGGACAGGCTGATCTCGCCTACTTCCTTACCTGCCATATTCAAAACTTTCATGTTAGGCATAGTGATGTTTCCTCCTTCCGCTTATGCTTTTACAGAATCGCGGAGGAATACGATGTTGCCGCGGGAACCGGGAACGGCACCCTTAACTGCGATAATATTCTTTTCCGCGTCTATTTTAACTACTTCGAGATTCAGAACGGTAGAAGTTACGTTACCGTACTGACCGGGCATATGCTTGTTCTTGAAGATTCTCGACGGTGTCGAGTTGGAACCTACAGAACCGATGTGACGGTGAACAGGACCGTTACCGTGAGTCATACGCATCTGATGCTGACCCCATCTCTTAACTACGCCCGAATATCCGTGACCCTTCGATGTACCGGTTATATCGACCTTCTCGCCTGCGGCGAAGGTATCGGCGGCAATCGTGTCACCAACATTCATAGAAGCTGCGTCATCAAGACGGAATTCCTTGAGGTGCTTCTTATTATCAACACCTGCTTTTTTGAAGTGACCAATTTCAGCCTTGGTCAAGTGCTTTTCTTTGACTCCGCCGAAGCCGAGCTGAACTGCGTCATATCCGTCGTTTTCAACAGTTTTCTTCTGAACGACAACGCAGGGACCTGCTTCGATAATTGTTACCGGAATTACGTTTCCGATCTCGTCGAAGATCTGAGTCATACCGATCTTCTTGCCTATGATGGCCTTTTTCATTTTGGTTTCCTCCTAAGATTATTGGTTGACGCTTTGGATTTTCGCTTTTGCGATAACGCCAACGTGACCTTGGTTTGCTCTTTCGAGCGTGCCGTATGGGATTAGAGCTTAATCTCTATCTCAACGCCGGCGGGTAATTCAAGACCTGTCAGAGCTTCAATCGTCTTCTGCGACGGTTTAACTACGTCGATGAGTCTCTTGTGAGTTCTCAGCTCAAACTGCTCGCGGCTGTCCTTATACTTGTGAACAGCGCGGAGGATCGTGATGATCTCCTTCTCTGTGGGGAGCGGGATCGGACCTGAAACGGTGGCACCATTTCTCTTTACGGTCTCAACGATCTTCTGAGCGGCCTGATCGACGAGAGTGTGATCGTAGCTTTTCAGACGGATTCTGATCTTATCCTTGACTGCCATTGCTTTTGCCTCCTTTTTTGTAATTGGAGGGCGGTTTTGCTCAAACACTGTGTCGGGTGTTTCCTGCCTTCCCGTATTAAAACCGCACTTTCACGAAGCGGGAAATGCGGGGGTACGGTGGCAGGCTTAACTCGTCACGATGTCTGATTGACAACGCCCGGTTAAATATCGGACATACTCCGGCGAAAATTAACCAGCTTGGACAGTGCCACACTGTCTTTTGCTGCAACCTCTCGCCATTAAACGCACGTCAACATTCAATATTATACTACACCATCACAAAAATGTCAAGAGATTTGCGAAATTCCGCATTTTTTGCGAAAGAAATCTTTGTAGAATTTTAGTAGCATTTTTTGTGCATCATGCACAGTATCGCCGTCCGGTGTAAATTTATTCGATAAATGGATATATTTTTCAAATACGCAAACTTTATTAACATCGCGTTAATATGTGTAAGGTATAATAATTTCACAGCGTTTTACATCAACGCATTTACAGGATAAGTAAAGGACGGTTATATATAATAATATGAAGAAAACCATCAATTCCCCCACTCGTCTGCTTATTGCATCGCTCTGTGTAGCAGTAATCTCAGCCGCAGTACGCATAGTCCTGACACTCACCCACCTCGATGTGAAATACGGAGTGTATGTTCCGGACAGCATTTTACCCACGGCATACCACATAGTGCTTTTTGCGCTGTCAGTATTTCTCATAGCCGCCGCATTATTCACAGCGTCTAAACGCAGTGCGGATTACATTTGCCCGAACAGCAATCTCACAATATTCACCTCATGTGCCGCAGCCTTCCTGCTTATTGCCGATCTGCTTCTTACATTATACAATATAGTAGCTTCCGAGGCATCACCCGCGACATTTGATATATTTGAAATCTGCTTCTGCATCCCCACCATAATTTATTTCCTCGTACTCGCCAAGGATGCCGAAAAACGTTCAGCGCCAATAGCTTTCCTCTCTTTCTTCCCTATAGCATGGTGCGCCGTATGCCTCATTCGTATCTACTTTGACACAACTGCGCTGAACACCAGCCCCAACAAAATCATCGGTGAGATCGCACTTCTCGCGGCAATGCTCTATTTCCTTACAGAATCGCGCTCCAAGCTTGGAATTGTCTCACATAGATTTTATCTCGCATCATCAACAGTCGCTCCCATACTTCTTATGACATCTGCAATTCCAAATCTCGTACTTGCAGACCGATTATCGATAAGCGCATCCGACCATTACCTGCGGTACGCAATTGACGCAGTCTTCGCGCTCTTTATCTGGGCAAGGCTTGCGGCATACGCAAAGGATTCTTCAAATAAGGATAATTCAATTTAATAAATCATACAAAAAGCAACCGCTAAAAACGGTTGCTTCATTTTTTATTATTCAATATTCGTACACACCGTGCTAAAGTCAATGTAACCGCCAATATTCTTCATAATCCACCTCATTTAAAGAAGTTCTTAAGTCCAAGCATTTTGCGGAATTTGACCAAATACAGCGTTACAAGCTGTGTCGTTGCAATATCATAAACAAAAAACGTAAAATTACACAGCGCAAATACAGGAAGTGTAAAACCTAGTCCCGTGTCGGGCAGTCCGAGCACAAAAGCAGTCACTATTATCATTATTACAAGCATCACATTGAAACAGCTGAATTTGAGCACCCACGCCACAATGTAATGAAATCGCTCAAACATCGCCTTAAAAATCGGGTAGATACCGCCAAATGCAAAATAGAGCACCGCGCCAAATTTATCAGGCAAGAGCAAAAGCGAAAGCACGCCCGAAACAAGCCATATGAGGTACGGATACACTCCCCCGATTTCGATAACGGCAAGTATGATAAGCAGAGACGCAAGCGCAACCGCCGTCATATCAAGAACAGTTATTATCGAACCGAACAGAAGTATAACGACTGAAAGCGCTGAAAGTATCGCAGCAATTGCGATTTTTCGTGTTTTTTTCATATCGTATTATCCCACTTTAACAGCAAGAGATGAGATCGCCGCCGCAACACTCGCAAAGGCAATCAGCACAGATAAGCCCCGAGCAAATGTCGCACGCCGATGTCCCACCGCCGTTTGCGGTACGGTATCCGCCGCCGTAGCTTGCGGTATTATGGCGTATACGCTCAAGCGCTGTGCGGTACTCGTTATTTGTCGGATCGAGGTAGCACGCAGTTTCAAGGTACTTTTGCGCATCATAATACCAGCCGCGCTGAATAAGCACACATCCCTTGAGAAAGTTCCATTCTGCATTGCGGCTGCCTGCACTGACCGCGTCGAGTATCAGCTCGGCATCCGAATAGCGTCTGTCATTGATAAGCTCGCGCACACGTGTATAATCGCTGTACGAGCCGGTGGAATACCCCTGTCCAGACTGGGTTGAATGAGCAGTACCCGCCGCACGCTCCTTTTGTATCTGATCGTATGCCTCGTTGACTTCTTTCATTTTTTCTTCAACAAGATCTGCGAGCGGATTATTCACATAATTGTCGGGATGGTACTTGCGTGCAAGCTCACGGTATGCTTTTTTTATTTCCTCATCGGTTGCCTCACGGGCAACTCCGAGCACCTTATACGGATCTTTCATAAATTACGATTCTCCATCCTGGTCATTTATCATTTTTTCGGTATTATATTTTTCAAATACTTTATTTGTAAGCTCGGGAAGCCCGAGATAAATTATATTTTTTATGATTTCGCCGTATTCGGGCACGGCTTCAAAATCTACAAGTCCAACTGCAGCTTCGACTCCGATAAGCTCCATCGTCAAAGCGCGCCTCAACTGCTCGGTATTCTCGCGTATTTCTTTCAGCGCATCGGCATACATCATGCAAAACGGATTGTATGCCCCCGATTTTATGTCATCCTCAAGATCGTCAACGGCATCGATAATATAAATATAACGTCCTATGTGCCGTCCAATCTCACTTGCTACACGCTCGCCTGCACTACCCTTTTCAAAGCCGTATGAGCACACATAAGCCATCAACTCACCGAACGGCTGGGCGGCGGCATCGAGTGAAGCGCACATCTCTGCTTCAAGTTTTGACAGCTCTGCAAGCTTTGTGCTTATAAACTCCTCTGCCGCTCGATCGAAGTGAGCACGTCGGCGCATGATGGACGCTATGGGCAAGAGAATACGTGATGCGAGGCGCTTCATGCCTCTGCTGTCGTAAATATCGTCTCGCAGATTATGATAGGTCAGTACCGCCGACAGCTTGGCACAATAATCAAGCTGCGAGGCATCAACCAAAACCGCGCGTTTTCTTGTTGGGTGAGCAAGGCAGCAATGGCGTTCAATCTTACCTGTTTCCCCGGCGAGTGACATACGCACCAATGCAAGGAATACGAAATCATAGTTAAGTGAAAGTCTTGATATATGGGTTGCATTATGTCCGAGTGCTTCACAAAGTCCGCAGTAAACGGCACGGTAAAGCTCATATTCCTTCACCTTAAGTTCAGCGGAAGCCGGTCTTACATATCCGAACACAAGCGTCACCCCCAAATCTCTTACATATAATTTTACTCCGAAGTCATTTATTTTGGCTTACGACAGATTGAACTTTTTGTAAATCTTTATAAATTATTTGAAAAAACCCTCTCAAATTGAGAGTATAGGCGCGTCTTTTTCATGTTTTCGGACAATAGCATGCAGATCATCCACACTGTTCTTACGATTATGCTCATTTTTTTGATATAGAATAAATTATTGTTTATCAGTGAGTTTGATGCTTCGAGTTCCGGCACTTCCACCTGGCGCATGCGCCAAAGGAAGCACCAACGCTCGGAGCGGCAACCCTCTCAACAAGCTCACTCACATTCGCACCAAAAAACCACGGAGCTGTCCGCATTATGAGAAGGACAGCTCCTATATTTATTCATTATTTGAATCCGCGTCCGATTCCTCGGGCACTATTCTCGTAATTTTTATCTCTTCGACAAGTTTGTCATCGACATGCGTAACTTCGATATGCAGGTCCTCAAAATCGAACTCGACACCCACCTTAGGAAATTCGCCGAGCTGCATTGTCACCCATCCGCTAACGGTTTGCGGAAGCTCGTCTTCGTCCTCGAGCGTAATCTCGAAATGCTCCAGCATCTCAACCGTGCGCATATCGCCGGCAAAGGTAACTGTACCGTCGGAATTCTCCGTAATAACCTGCTCCTCTACCTCATCGTGCTCGTCCCATATATCTCCGACAAGCTCCTCTAGGACATCCTCGAGAGTAACGATACCCATGGTACCGCCATAGTCGTCAAGGACAACCGCCATATGCGTCATTTCCTGCTGAAACTGCGTGAGCAGCTTCGATATTTTTACGTGGCAAGTAATGAAAAACGGTTTTTTGAGTATTTTTGTGATATCTTTTCCGCCGTTTCGGATAAGATAATAGAAATCCTTTTCATGAAGTATTCCGATTATGTTGTCAACCGTATCCTCATAAACCGGCAGACGTGAAAAGCCGGTACTGAAAAATATCTCAGCAATCTCGTCGTTGGGAGTTTCCTTGTCTATCGCCACAACGTCAACACGCGGCGTAAGTATCTCCTCGGCATCGGCATCGACAAATTCAATAGCTGAGCGTATAAGCTCGCCCTCCTGTTCATCAATAACGCCGTCCTCCTGAACTTCATCAACAATAGTGATAAGCTCTTCCTCGGTCATAGTCTTTTCGCCGCCCAGATTGAATATTTTTGCAAGCATTTTTTTCCAAGCGCGGAAGAAAAAGTTGATAGGAGTAAAGAGAATAACAAGAAAACGCATTATCGGAGCAACCGTCAATACAAATCCATCGGGAGTTTCTTTGGCAATACTCTTTGGCGAAACCTCACCGAAGATAAGAACAAACACAGTCGTAGCAGCGGTAGATATCGCCGCACCGTTGGATGGAAACCACGCAACAAACATTACTGTGGCTATTGCCGTAAGAGCTATATTAACAATATTA
Organism: Candidatus Flemingiibacterium sp.; assembly: GCA_045634345.1. GTDB lineage: Bacteria > Bacillota > Clostridia > Oscillospirales > CAG-272 > Flemingiibacterium. The sequence continues at coordinate 9,670 of JAZRAB010000009.1, forward strand.
TTTCCGATAAGTATGGTGGAAATCAGTGAATCGTAATCCTCCGACAATTTAAGGACCAAAGCCGCGCGTTTATTGCCGTCGGAGGCGAGGTTTTTCATTCGCACGCGGTTGAATGTATTAAAAGCGGTTTCTGTAGCCGAAAACAATGCTGACATCATGACAAGAATAACTATTGCTATTATCATGCGTAAACTGTCGCCGTCAATCATAATAATCTCCTGAAATAAATTTATTGTTTGTATAATTTAAGACACTATGAAAGAATCATGGCGGCGAAATACGGGATGCCAAAATCGTGTACTGAACCGCGCATCGTCGGGCGGGACCAAGATTATCGCTCATGGATGTTATATCACTCCTTATATTTGTAATACTAATATTATACATGAATACTTCCGCTTTTGCAATGCTTTTTTCAAAAATTACCGATATTTTCACAATTATATCTAAAATTTACGCATTTTTGCCCCAATCGCGCCCCATTTCATGCCTATATTATATGTTGCGGAATATTTTCGGAGAAGCCGCATGAGACGGCACCAAAAAATATGTGCATAAAAGCTCGTTTTAAGGTGAAAAATCTTTGCTACATTGGTGAAATCTTAACAAAAGCATAAAAATTCGACTAACCTCTTGATTTTTATATGAAAATATATTACAATATAATGGGTAAAATTTTAACGCTCCATATTTTAATATTAAAGGAAATTTTATAGCAAAGGAAGATAGATATTATGGCAAAATTCAGAAAAATCGGTGTTCTCACCTCCGGCGGCGACGCTCCCGGCATGAATGCGGCTGTACGCGCTGTCGTGCGTTCGGCACTTGCTCGCGGCGTTGAGGTCGTAGGAATCTGCAAAGGCTACACCGGACTCATCAGCGGTGAGCTTCGTAAGCTCACATCCCTTGATGTTGCAAATATAACGGGACTCGGAGGAACGATCCTTTATTCCGACCGCTGCGATGAATTCGCAACCGAACCGGGCATGGCAAAAGCCATAAAAACCTGTAAGGATAATCAGATCGACGGTATCATTGCCTGCGGCGGCGACGGCACCTTCCGCGGCGCTACAGACCTTTCCATGCGCGGTATTCCGACCATCGGAATCCCCTGCACTATTGATAACGACATCACCTCCACCGACTATTCCATCGGCTTTGATACCGCAATGAACACCGTTCTCCATGCGGCTGACTGTCTGCGCGACACCTGCGAATCGCATGCACGCGGCGAGGTTATCGAGGTAATGGGACGCGATGCAGGCTACATCGCACTTGAATGCGGTATCTCCTGCGGCGCTAATGCAGTTGCTATTAAAGAGCTTCCCTTCGATGAGGACGCTTGCATAAAGAAACTTATTGATCTTCGTGCAAAAGGACAGAGAAGCTTCCTTGTTATGCACTCCGAAGGCATGCCTGCCGGCTTTGGTGAGAATCTCACAAAGCGTATGAACGAAGAAGCTAACATTGATTCCCGTTTCATCCGCCTTGCGCACATGGTACGCGGCGGCGCTCCTACTCTGCGTGACAGACTCACTGCGACACGCATGGGCGATTTTGCGGTCGATCTCGTACTCGATGGCAAATCCGATCTCGTTGTTTGCGAGCGCGACGGCAAGTTGATTGCAACCGACATCGCATGGGCGCTTGTTGTTGACCGTATGTACAAGAACAAGTTGAAGGACGGCGACCTTGAAAGATTCACCGAGGATCAGATTCAGGCAATGACAGCACGCTGTGTTGAAAAGAGAGCTGTACTTGAAGATCTCATGGACATCGCCATGACAATCGGCAAAAACTAATTTAATATACAAAGCAACCGTCAGATGCAATACTGTATCTGACGGTTGCTTTGTATTTGTATGCAAGTTATTGTTTGGTGGGGAGATTATAGCTTCGATTTTTACAGCTTCCAAGCGGCGCTCCGCGTCGCCTACCGCTGGAGAGGCAAACCGTTCCACTCGAACATAGTTCTTAAATTTCAACCACTTCGCACGGCTTAAGCAACTTAAGCGGTGCGCCAAATTTCCTGGCGGAATACCCTATCCATTCATCAGGACAGCCGTTATCCTCATACAGATCATGATGCCCCGGTATAAACATTCGTGCTCCAACATGTGCAGAGAGCTCCGCCGCTTCGTTAGAATCAAGATTGCCGACAATCCCGCGTGAGCCGCGGAACCAATCACGTCCGTTTACGGGAAGAATCATTACGTCGGGCGAGATTTCGCAAAGAGCGTCCCAAAGCCCATCGTACATACTCATATCTCCGCCGAAAAATATCTTCTTCCCCTCTGCTTCTATAAGATACGACAATTCGCAAAAACCGCCGTCATGCTTACGATGCAGCTCGGTGTGTGCAGCCGGCAAGGCAGTAACCGTAACATCGGCGAGGCGGAATGACTCACCAAGCCTTGCCGCTTCGGGTGCTGACATCGGTACAGCGTCACCGCCAATCGACTCTATAGCTTCACTTATTGGCTCGGGAACAAGTGTGAAGGACCGTCTCCTGAGACGGTAAAACGGCATAAGCGTCATAGAGTCAAGGTGATCTTTGTGATCGTGTGATATGATAATAATATCCGGCATCAGCTCACAAAGCGTTGTCGGAGGATCGTATTTGCGCGTATGTCCGTCACGGTCACAGGAATTTGACAAATACGGATCCGTCACAATACGCATGCCGTCAGCTTCGATTAAGTAACACATCTGCCCAAGGTAGGTTATTTTCATTGATTTTACTCCTTGTGTTAAATATCAGGGAAGGTGCGATGTCCTTCCCTGCAACGGTATGGTGTCTATCTTCCCATTTTAAGTCTGGCAAGACCGCCTTCGGCAGTCTCCTTATACTGCTTTGAAATGTCAAGTCCGGTCTGCTTCATTACAGCTATAACCTTATCAAGCGAAATCTTGCGCGAATCCGAAAGGAAGCTTGCGAGGCTGACAGCGTTTATGGCTCTCATCGCCGCTACAGCATTGCGCTCAATACACGGAATCTGCACAAGTCCGCAAATAGGATCACACGTGAGTCCAAGATGATGCTCAATAGCAATCTCTGCCGCGTACTCAATCTTATCAAGCCCGAGACTGAACAGCTCGCCGAGTGCCGCCGCTGCCATTGCGCAGGCACTGCCCACCTCCGCTTGGCATCCACATTCGCTTCCTGAAATTGAGGCGTTCGTTTTTATGAGGTTTCCGATGATTCCGCCCGCCGCAAGAGCATGGACGATTTCGATGTCCGAGTATCCGCGTTTTTGCTGCTGATAGTAGAGCACCGCAGGTACAACTCCTGCCGCGCCGCAGGTTGGCGCTGTCACGATTCGCTCGGCACAAGCATTTTGTTCGCTGACCGCAAACGCATATGCGCAGACCATACGGTTTTCCCGTGTTTCCGCAGATTCATCAATATGCTGCTTCCCATAAAGCTGTTTTGCGCGCTTCTGCACTTCAAGTCCGCCCGGAAGTATCCCCTCATCATTAAGTCCGTCGGAAATACTGCGCTTCATCTCGTTCCACACGTCCGATAAATACTCGGTGATTCCTTTTCCTTCAACGCGCTCAACGTACTGCCAAAGGCGGATATTTTCACGATTGCAGTATTCCGCGATCTTCTCAAACGAGCGCTCGGGATATACATCCTCCCCTTCACCGTACTCCACTCCGTCGATTACGATTTTACCGCCGCCAACACTTGCCACGCTGCTGTATGCTATCTGCTCCGATGCACTATATGCATATACATCCATCGTATTTGGGTGTGGGAGAACCCCACCGCTATAATCAAAAACTATTTCGCACGGAAACGGCGCAAATGTCTTCTTTATAACACGGTCGGTACCGTGACCGACACCGGTTTTTGCAAGCGAACCGTAAAGAATGACCTTGAAGCTGTTCGCATTTGGATTGCTTTTCTTAAACATCTCACACGCACGTTCAGGGCCAATCGTATGCGAGCTTGACGGACCGCACCCGACACGATAAATAGCTTTCAGGGATTTCATTCCCGATGTCACTCCTCCGACAGTCGTATCTCGCTGTGTCTGCGCAGGCGAGGCAAAAAAATGATCAACGGGAACACCGAAAATTTTCGAGAGCTTGTATATATTCTCCGTCGACGGAAACGCAAGTCCCGTCTCCCATTTTGACACAGCGCGGTTGCTTACACCAAGCATCTTTCCGAGTTCTTGCTGCGTAATGCCGCTGTTTTTTCTCATTGCTAAAAAAATCTTTGCAAAATTATTCTCACGCATTACACTTTCTCCTTTGAATCAATTATACTATTGTAATTTTACTATAGTATTTCCTGATTGTCAAGAGATTATTGTAAACAAATCAACTGATAGTAGATAAATCAATTCCGTTTCTGTACGGCGTCCCGCCACTGTATTTAGATATACACATAGCATTATTTCAGAGATATCTCAACGCTCATAAGCATTTAAGCCCTACTAAGCTTTACCGACTTGCTTGAGCGACTGATGGTTCCCTTCTGCAATACAACAGGCGGCGAAAAGCGCCGCGTGGGATCCGCGACAATCGAAGCATCAAGCTTCCCCCGATAAACAATAATTTACAAAAACCGCGAATACAAGAAAATTTAACAAACAATTTTGTCAAAGCACTTGATTTACGGATAAAAATGGAGTATAATAATATAGTTAGAATTTAAATACTATTTATAGGAGCGTATAAAATCATGGCACTTGTAACTACAAAGGAAATGTTCAAGAAAGCATATGAAGGCGGCTACGCTATCGGCGCTTTCAACATCAACAACATGGAAATCGTTCAGGCGATCACAGAGGCTGCGGGCGAGTCCAGATCTCCCGTTATCCTTCAGGTTTCTGCAGGCGCGAGAAAGTACGCAAAGCAGGAATATCTTATGGCTCTCGCCAATGCGGCTATCAAGGATTCCGGCGTTGATCTCGCACTTCACCTTGACCACGGCGCAGATTTTGAGATCTGCAAGGCGTGCATCGATGGCGGATTCACCTCTGTTATGATCGACGGTTCTCATCACAATTTCGAGGACAACATCGCTGTTACCAAGAAGGTAGTCGAGTATGCACACGAGCGCGGCGTGGTCGTCGAGGGTGAGCCCGGCGTTCTCGCAGGCGTTGAGGATGACGTTGTTGCCGAAAAGTCCTCTTACACCCGTCCCGAGGAGGTTGAGGAGTTCGTAAGCCGCACCGGCGTTGACTCTCTCGCAATTTCTATCGGTACCTCCCACGGCGCATATAAGTTCACTCCCAAGCAGTGCACCAGAAACGAGAAGGGCATCCTCGTTCCCCCGCCGCTCCGTTTCGATATCCTTGAAGAGATTGCAAAGCGTATCCCTGGCTTCCCGATCGTTCTCCACGGCGCATCCTCTGTTCCGCAGGAATATGTTCAGGAGATCAATGAGATCGGCGGTAAGCTTCCGGACGCAGTAGGTATTCCGGAGGAGCAGCTCCGCAAGGCAGCTACCCTCGCTGTCTGCAAGATCAACATCGACTCCGATATCCGTCTTGCAATGACCGCAGGTATCAGACGTGTTCTCAAAGAACAGCCCGAAGTATTTGACCCCAGAACCTATCTTACCGTTGCACGCGCAGAGGTCAAGAAGATGGTTGCACACAAGATCAACAACGTACTCGGTTCTGCAAATACTCTCTAATAAAGCATTCTTCATCGGTGCCGCGACACACGTCTCGGCACCGATATTTTAAAACAGCTAAAGGAGTCCGACCAATAAATGAAATGGACTGAAAACTACCGCGTAAACTCGCACGACTGCGATGCATCCGGGAAGGTGCGTCCCGCTCTGATACTGCGGTATATGCAGGAGACTGCCAATCTACAGTTGAGAGCTCTCGGCCCAACCTCGGAGCAGCTTATAGCTGAGGACAGAACGTTCATTTTGAGCAGAATAAACATGAGTATATACGGTGCTCTGCACGCATATGACAATATAACTGTCAGTTCATGGGCATGTGAAAGCCGAGGTGTCAGCTTTAACCGCTGTTATCAGATACGTCGCGGAGACGAGCTTATTGCTGAAGCTGCTTCAGTATGGGGACTTATCGGAATCTCAAGCAGAAGGATATACCGCGTTGAGGATATTGCGCTGGTTTTTGATACGGATGAGCCTCTTGAGCTTGATGCACCGAGGCGCGTACACATTCCGCGTGAGCTTTCACTTGCTCTCGTTGGCGAACGTACAATCGCCTACAGCGATCTTGATATCAATCAGCATATGAACAACACAAACTATCCCGATATGCTCTGCGACTTTATACCGGATGCCGTAAAAAAGCGAATACTAAGCATCAGTATCAGCTTTGCAGGCGAAGCAAGAATCGGTGAAACGCTCAAGGTCTATATGCGCGAAAGTGACGGACAGTATTATTTCCGTACCATCCGCAGTGACGGTTCAATCAATGTAGAAGCCATGATAATGGTTGAGGATTAACCGCCTATTTTCCACAATTAACGACAAATTTGCTTGACAATCACCAAACTGTATGCTAAACTATATACACGGCAAGAAGCCGTATGCAGACAAAGTCTGCTAACTCCGTCAAGCGGATAACTACAATAAAACTAACATACCATGAAGGTATCGGCGGCGACGCACAAGCGTCACCGTCCGGTGCCTTATTTTTTGGAGAAACAACATGAAAAAAGCTTATCACACTCTTGTTTTTGCCGCGATGTGTCTGGCCCTCGCTATCGTACTTCCCTTTCTGACGGGTCAAATACCGGAAATCGGACAGATGCTCTCCCCGATGCATATTCCCGCACTGCTTTGCGGATTCATCTGCGGTCCCATTTGGGGATGCGTCGTTGGTGCAGTCTCACCGCTCCTGCGCAGTGCACTTTTTGGCATGCCGCCGTTCCCTATGGCTGCAGTTCCTATGGCATTCGAGCTTGCTGCCTACGGTCTTGTTGCGGGACTGATGTATAAATTCCTGCCCAAGCGCACAGCGTACATATATGTGTCACTTATTGGCGCAATGCTCTGCGGCAGAGTCGTTTGGGGGATTGTAAGAGTAATCATGAGCATCGCGCAGGCAAGCGAGTTTACATTTGCCGCATTCATCGCAGGAGCAATTACCGGCTCTGTCCCCGGGATCATCTGTCATATCATCCTCATACCGCTGATAGTCATTGCCCTCAGACGTGCCAAGCTGATGCAGGAGAAATGACATGACCGAAATACTGCTCGCTCACGCCGCCGCATATCCACTTATGGAACCATCCGATGCGGTAAAGCTGATCTACCAAGCGACTTTCGGCGGTGGACACATGATAAAAAGCGAATCTGCTGTGCATGAGCGGATCCGCAACGAATATTCAATATCCAAGCATACCAGAGATACGCTTCATATTGAATCTCTAGGTGACACATCACGTATCTATCTTGACTGCGCATTAACCGACAATGAGCTGGAAATTATCTCAAAGATTTTTTGTGCATCGGCAAAATATTACTCTGTCGGCTACTGCGAGGCGAATGAAAGAACAAAGCAACTCTTCAATGAACGTCTTGCCATTCTGCGCGAATTATGCCAAAGCGGTCACTTTTGTTTCACGCCAAGCGCGCTCGATGGCTATCTCGGTGCATATCGCGCCGCAGGGTATCCGCCGGTCAGTCACAGTGATACATACAGAGCCGCATACTCTCCTGCTTATCGTGTCATCGACAGCAGATACGTGCGTCTGATTGGGTGTATCAAAAGCATAGCCGCGCATCTAAAAAATCCCCCAAGCGAACTATTCTTGCAATTGACGGTCGGTGCGCATCGGGAAAATCCACCGCCGCGAAACTTATCTCCGATATTTTCGATGCGCAAATAATACACATGGACGACTTCTTTCTGCCGCCTGAGCTTCGTACACCTGAGCGTATGCATGAGGTCGGCGGCAACCTTCACCGCGAACGCTTTTTGGGTGAGGTGATACCGCATCTTCATGATGTGGGAGGCTTTGCATACCGCGTATTCGACTGTTCACACTTCGTATATGCAGACGTACCGCGACGTGTTGCACCGTGTGAGCTTATCATCTGCGAAGGCTCGTATTCGCTACATCCGAGCTTCGACAAATACTATGATATCGCCATATTTTCCGACATATCCGCCGAGGAGCAAATACGCCGTATCCGCAACCGTGACGGCAAGCACATGCTCACGCGATTTATTAATGAATGGATTCCGATGGAAGAACGGTATTTTGATTCGTTTGATATCCGATCAAAATGTGATTTTACTATTTGACAGTAATTCAAATTTGAGTTTGTGGAGGAGGAGAACGAGTCGCTTTTCGAGAAAAGCTCCGCAAAAGCTTTATACAACGCATTCGCTCATAGAGTGTTTGGATAAAGCTTCGAGAAAACGCTCTCGGTAGTCGGGCCCCGCCTCGCTCCGGCTCCTCCGCCTGCGCTCGGTATCCCAACAACCGCGAATGCTTGCCGCTTGTTTAACCACATTAATATCTTTTAGCGCCCAAAAAGCAACCTAAAGCATTACTTATTATAAGAGGCGGAGTAGCCGAGACGAGCGGGGGTGTCGGGGGCGGACTGCTGATCGGCAGCAGGTCGTGAGACGACCTGCGTGTAAGTTCGGCAAAGCCGAACTTTATAGCAAGCCGGGCGAAGCCGCCTTGCTTGAGAGACAAGGCAGCCCCCGACCGAGCGGTGGCATTGCCGCCGCGAGCAATACGGTAGGCGGCGCAGAGCGCCGCTTGGGAGTTGCAATATTCGGAGCATCC
>JAZRAB010000010.1:0-10782 GCA_045634345.1 Candidatus Flemingiibacterium sp.
CGGTGCAGAGCACCGCAAGGAGCATCAACACTCGGAGCGCAAACTCCCCTATAAACTCAAATTCAATCCTGTGATACGCGAAAACCACTCTTACAAATGAGTAATTTGCGCGAATCTTTGTTATTTTGTTGACAATTTGCATAAAACTATAGTTTGCATTAAATTTTTTTGTTAATTTCGTCATTTTTGCTCTTGCATTATCCGCAAATATGTAGTATAATGTAAATATGATTGATTTTTTCATTTTTCAGTAAAAAGAGGTGATCGTGTGGCACTGACCTTTAAAGGCGGAATCCACGTAAGTGAACACAAAAACACCCGCAAATGCGCGATAGAAGCAATGCCGGCTCCGAAAACCGTATCAATTCCTATGTCACAGCATATCGGCGCACATGCCGAACCGTGTGTCAAGGCTGGTGATATCGTTGAGCGCGGACAGGTGATAGGTATTGTAGACGGAAAGCTCGGATGTCTTGTGCATTCAAGCGTTTCGGGAAAAGTTGTTAAGATCGAAGAAAAAAAGGCAAGCAACGGTATAATGATCCGTAACGTGATTATTGAAAATGACGGCGAGAACAGACTTCATCCCGACATCAAGCCGTGGGGCAAAGAGCTTGACGACACTACCGCCGAGGAGATCATCGAGATCGTACGCAAGGCGGGCATTTCCGGAATGGGAGGCGCGACCTTCCCGACATACGCGAAGATCCAATCGGCGCTCGGCAAGGTGGAGCACATCATTGTAAACTGCGCCGAATGTGAGCCGTACATAACGGCAAACCACCGTTTACTGCTTGAAAACCCCGATGCCGTGATAAACGGACTTAAAATACTTATGAAGGCTTTCTCGCTACGTACCGGCATGATAGCGGTTGAAGACAACAAGCTTGACGCAGTACAGATGCTTGAGGAAACGCTTGGTGAAAGCACCTCAATTAAGGTTCGTGTGCTGAAAACCAAATATCCGCAGGGCGATGAGCGTCAGCTGATCTACGCACTCACAGGGCGCAAGCTCGCTGCCGGCAAGCTCCCGGCTGATGTCGGCTGCTGTGTATTCAACGCAGAAACCTGCGCGGCTATCTACAATGCATTTTCAAAAGGCATGCCGCTTATTGAGCGTATCGTCACTGTTGACGGCGACTGCGTGAAAACGCCTAAAAACATTCTCGTACCGATCGGCACACCGTACCGTGAGCTTATCGCATTCTGCGGCGGTCTGACTCGTGAGCCGCGAAAGATAATCTGCGGAGGTCCCATGATGGGCGTCGCACAGTGGGATATAGATGCGACCGTAACCAAGGGTACATCCGCGGTCCTTGCACTTTCAAAGGACGCCGAAAAAGCTTTTGAGCAGCCCTTTGCGTGCATACGCTGCGGGCGCTGTGTAAACAACTGCCCAATGAGGCTGATGCCAAGCTACCTTGCAATGTTCTCAATGCAGAACAAGCTTGAGCTTGCGGAGCAGTTTGACATTTTAAGCTGTATTGAATGCGGAAGCTGTTCATACAACTGTCCCGGACGAGTCCCGATAGTACAGTATATCCGTGCGACCAAGGTCAAGATAAACGACCGCAAGCGTGCTATGCAAGCAGCTCTTGAGCAGAGCAAGCTTAAGTAAAGGAGGTGCCGCAATGACAAACGATAAAAATAATACTGCGATTGAAGAACAGATTGAGGTCTCAGTCGAAGCCGGCACTGAATCGGTCGATATAGACACATTCGTTCCGGAGCTTCTTACTGTAACTCCACCGCCGCATATACATTCGAGTGACACAACACGAACTGTAATGATCGACGTATGCGTGGCTCTGATCCCTGCACTGATTTGGGGTATATACATCTTCGGCATGCGCGCACTGACGCTTACACTTATTTCGGTCATCTTCGCGGTACTCGCGGAATTTGCATACGAAAAGCTTCTTAAAAAGCCTATAACCGTGTTTGATTTCTCGGCAGTGGTCACAGGTCTGCTGCTCGCGCTTAACCTTCCCGTATCCACACCGCTGTGGATGCCGGCAGTAGGCTCGGTATTCGCTATAGTTGTTGTAAAACAGCTCTTTGGCGGTATCGGTAAGAATTTCGTCAACCCCGCACTCGCGGCTCGTGTGTTCCTTTTCGCATGGCCCACATACATGAACACCTTCGCAGCACCGGGCACAAGGCTGTCAGCAATCTCGGTCGGTATGCCCGATGTTGTTGCAAGTGCAACGCCCCTTGCTTCGCTGAAAAACGGCACACTCCCCGAGGACGGTTCCCTATTCAATGCAATTCTCGGATATGAGAGCGGATGTATCGGCGAGGTCTCAGCGCTTCTTCTTGCGGCAGGCTTTGTCTATCTGCTTTTCAGACGCATAATCACATGGCACATTCCCGTAGCCTATATCGGAACGGTATTCGTACTCGCACTCATCTTCCCACAAGGCGCAAATGCGCTTGACTTTGCGCTCTTTGAGATATTCTCCGGCGGACTCTTCCTCGGTGCCGTCTTCATGGCTACCGATTATTCCACATCGCCCATTACAAAACGCGGACGCATCATATACGGCATCGGATGCGGTGCGCTCACCGTGTTTATCCGCTATTTCGGCGGTTATCCCGAGGGCGTTTCCTTCTCGATACTTATAATGAACCTGCTCGTGTGGTATCTTGATCGCTACACGAAGCCCACAAGATTCGGAGGTGCCAAGGTTGCAGAGCAAAGCAAATAACAGCAGTACAAAAGCAGTCCTCGGCATCACCTTAAAGCTGCTCCTTATAAGCATGGTCACAGCCCTGCTGCTTTCCTGCGTGAATGCACTTACAATGAATAAAATTGCCGAAAATACCGCGCGCGAAAAGGCGGCGGCTATCGCGTCGATCTTCCCAAGTGCTGAAGACAACGAACAGCTCGACGTCACATTTGAGGGAATGTCCGCGCTGTATATGGTACACTCCGGAGACTTTACGCTCGGCTATGCCGCAGAGGTAACTCCGCTCGGATTCGGAGGCGAGATGAGCGTTATGGTCGGCGTGAATATCGACGGAACTCTTGCCGGAGTAAAGGTGATCTCTCACTCGGAAACCCCCGGACTTGGCAACCGCGCAGGTGATCCCGAATATCTCTCACAGTACATCGGCAAGGATTCGCAAATTCTTGATGCCGACGGAATTGATGTTATCACCGGCTCGACTATCTCCTCGAACGCAATACTCGACGGCGTAAAAACAGCACTTTCTGTGTATCATACGATATTTCCGCATATCGACAACGGAGGTGCCAAATGAACAAATATACACTAAAGGACTTCAAAAAACAACTGCTTGACGGAATACTCTTTAAAAACCCGGTATTCATGCAGCTGCTTGGTATGTGCGCGACCCTCGCGGTCACGACCTCCGTATCAAACGCCATCGGCATGGGACTTTCCACTACAGCGGTGCTCGTTTGCTCCAACATATTTATATCACTGCTCCGCAATTTCATCCCAAAGCAGATACGTATAGCGTCTTATATCGTTATCATTTCAGGCTTTGTCACGGCGGTGCAGCTTCTCATCAAGGCGTATCTCCCCGAGCTTGATAAGTCACTCGGACTTTTTATTCCGCTCATCGTTGTAAACTGTATCATCCTTGCGCGTGCAGAATCCTTTGCATCAAAAAACTCCGTGCTTCCATCCGCAGTTGACGGACTTTCGATGGGACTTGGGTTTACATTTGCGCTGATACTTCTCTCCTCTGTACGTGAGATTATCGGAGCCGGCACATTCGCCGGGATCCGTATTTTCCCTGAATCATACGAGCCTGCCATTATCTTTATTCTCCCGTCGGGTGCGTTTTTGACACTCGGATGCCTTATAGCGCTGATGAACAAACTGATGTACATAAGGAACAAAAAGCTTGCGGCTAAAAAGAATGCCGCCGCAAAAGCCGCAGCCGAGGCTGAGATAGCTGCTATGGCGCAAAAAATCGCGGATAACACCGCTAATGAAAACATCCAGCCCAAAACAGAAGCAAAGGAGGAAAACGAATATGGATTATTTAGTTGAAATTCTGCTTCTGATGCTCGGCGCGGTGCTGGTTGAGAACTATATCTTCTCAAAATTTCTCGGCATCTGTCCTTTCCTCGGCGTTTCGGAAAAGCCCGACACAGCGCTTGGAATGGGCCTCGCGGTAATGTTTGTTATGACACTTTCAAGCGCGGCTACGTGGGCTGTGTATCATCTGATACTCGTTCCGTTTGGTCTTGCTTATCTTGAAACCATCGCGTTTATACTTATCATCGCATCCTTGGTACAGCTTATTGAAATGTTCTTACGTAAATTCGTTCCCGCTCTTTACGGTGCGCTCGGAATCTACCTGCCGCTTATAACTACAAACTGCGCGGTGCTCGGCTCGGCACTTCTTAACATTCAGAACGGTTACGATTTTATACAGTCGATCGCCTACGGATTTTCGTCTGCGCTCGGCTTCACCCTCGCAATAGTTATATTCGCAGGTGTCAGAATCCGCATCTCGTTTGCAAATCCGCCGAGAGCATTCCGCGGAACACCGATAGCTCTTATCGCCGCCGGACTAATCGCAATGGCATTCTCCGGTTTCTCCGGAATGAAGTTTTAGGAGAGTGAGGATCATATGGAAAATATTCAGAATATACTTTCCGCTGTTATCTGGTTCGCAGTTCTCGGCGGTGCAATGGGAATCCTTCTCGCAACAGCTTCAAAGGTGTTTTTTATGCAGCCTACGGACGAGCGAATTGAGGAGATATCCGAGATACTCCCGGGTGCCAACTGCGGCGGATGCGGATATACGGGTTGCTCGGCACTCGCCGAGGCAATAGCTAAAGGCGAAGCAAAAACCTCTGCCTGCGTTGCCGGAGACGAGTTGCTCGCCGCAAGGATCGCGGAGATCATGGGAGTCCCTGCGGAAAAGCCAATACGTATGCGCGCACAGGTAATGTGCTCGGGCACGGCGGAATTTGCCAAGAAAAAATACATCTACGAGGGTGCACATGACTGCTTTGCCGCATCCAAAATGGGTGGAGGTGACAAGCTCTGCCCTAACGGATGTATCGGTCTTGGCACCTGCGCCAAGGCATGTGCATTTAACGCTATCAAGGTCGTCAACGGCGTCGCCGCCGTTGACTATGAAGCATGTCAGGCGTGCGGAAGATGCGTTGAAGCCTGCCCCAAGCAGATAATCAGGCTTATCCCTTACGATTCTACTCACTGGGTCGGCTGTATGTCGGTTGACAAGGGCGCCGTCACACGCTCTTACTGCGAGGTCGGCTGTATCAGCTGTCGCCTTTGCGAAAAGGCATGTAAGCATGACGCAATACACGTTTCGGGCGGTGTTGCATCTATCGACTATGAAAAATGCGTACAGTGCGGTGACTGTGTTGCGAAATGTCCGCGAAAGATCATCTGGTCTGACAAATCACAGCGAGTCAGTATCACTATTGATCCCGAACAGGTTGAAGCTGTCTGATAAATATTGGGTGCGGCACAAATGTGCGGCACCCAATTGTCACGTTTTATGAAAGGATTATTATGCTAAAGCTGTATCTCGCCGCATGCACGAAAGCTGACGAGCACGATGTTGGAGCGTCTCTTGCCAAATATGCTCTGCGCACCACATTCGGGCATACCACGGAGCTTTTACACGATGATCGCGGCAAGCCGTATTTTGACTGCCCCGACGTCTGCATCAGCATCTCGCATTCAGGCGAGCGATGTCTCGTCGCGCTCTCGGATACTGAAATCGGAGCGGATATAGAATATATACAGATAAGCACCGAGCATCATGCACGCCTCTCCGAGCGTTATTTCACGTCCGAAGAATCCGATTATGTGCGTGAATCACCGAATGAGCGGTTCTATGCGGTTTGGTGCGCCAAGGAAAGCTATATCAAATATACGGGCGAGGGTTTCTCGCGTCCGCTTTCATCCTTTTCGGTTTTGAAATCCGAGCTTTGCTTCTCACATTTCACTATAGACGGCTATGCGATATGCATATGCTCACGCGAGTATACCGACACCCCACCTGTATTTGTCGAAAAATCACAACTCAAAGGCTAAATCTCACAGAACGGAGCAGTTATGCGAACACTCTATATAAAAGAAAATGACGCCGGACAGCGTCTTGATAAGTTTCTCTCGAAAGCGGTGAAGGCGCTGCCAAAATCGCTGATGTACAAGTGCATACGCACAAAAAAAATAAAGGTCAACAGAAAGCGCACCGAGATAGGCTATATTTTAAATGAAGGCGATACGGTGGAGCTTTTCATCGCCGAGGAGTTTTTTGCGGAGCAGGCTGCCGAGGAGGCGTTTATGAAGCTCACGCCGAAGCTCGATATAATATATGAAGATAACAATATAATGCTCCTCGATAAGCGTCCCGGACTGATTGTACATTCAGACGACAACGAGGATGTCAAC
The DNA here is from genome assembly GCA_045634345.1 of Candidatus Flemingiibacterium sp. Taxonomy (GTDB): domain Bacteria; phylum Bacillota; class Clostridia; order Oscillospirales; family CAG-272; genus Flemingiibacterium. Next base: position 6,414 of record JAZRAB010000010.1, read on the forward strand.
ACGCTGATAAGCCATGTTAAGGCATATCTTTACCGTAAAGGCGAATACAAGCCGGAGGACGAGCAGTCATTCGCTCCCGCACTGTGCAACCGTATTGACCGAAACACCGGCGGCATAGTCATCGCGGCGAAGAATGCCGAGGCGCTTCGCGTGATGAATGATAAAATAAAAAAAGATGAGCTCTCAAAATTCTACCTTGCCGCAGTTCACGGACATCTTCCGAAGAAGTCCGACACATTAAAGGCTTACCTGCGCAAGGATTCATCAAATAATATCGTTGATATAATAAACTCCCCCCGTCCCGGATATAAGGAGATCATAACGAAATACCGCGTGCTTGACGAAAAGCGCGGTTTTTCACTCGTTGAGATCGAGCTTGTGACAGGACGTACCCACCAAATTCGCGCACACTTTTCTTCAATCGGCCATCCCCTTCTCGGCGACGGAAAATACGGCGTAAACCGCGATGATAAAAAGCTCGGGTATAAATTTCAGGCACTATACTCGTATCGTCTTGAATTTCGCTTTAAAGCTACAGGAACCGCACTCGATTACCTTCACGGGAAAGTGTTTTTTGCAGACCGCGATAAAATCTGGTTCCTGGAGGAATTCAGATAATATCTCAATTATATTTACAGATATCACGTTTATTGTTCATAGTATTGTGATAAAATATATAATATTATAATTTGTCGTTTCCCGAAAGGATGATAATAAATGTCGAAAGTTTTGTCTGCTGTCGCAAAACCGTTCAAATGGTTTACAGAGGCACCTCTGCGTTTTACTTTACCAACTCTCGCCGTGCTCTCTCTTATAATGAATCTCCTGCTTGAGATATACCAAAGAAAATCTCTTGGTGCTACTCTCGGGTACATGTTTACATCTCCGCTTGTTTTTCTTGCAAGCACAATAATAATATTCGCAACCTTTTCGCTCTGCCTTTTAGTGAAGCGACGCATCGCACTTTTAGTGCTGTTTGTCGTTTTATGGGCGGCGCTCGGCATCTCAAATACAATCATACTGACCTACCGCTCATCACCGCTCTCTGCAATAGATTTTCTCATTATCAAGGATGGAATAAGTGTGATCGGCGCGTATTTCAGTGCAGCAGAGCTAGTACTCCTCGGTGCGCTTATAGTTGCGGCAATTACTCTTATAGTTTTGCTGTTTATAAAATGTCCGCGCTGTAAAGTAAATTATTTAAAATCTCTCATTTGTGTATGCATATCTGCTATTTTATGCGTTCTTGTGCTTCTTTTGGGAGCATACATTTTCTCCCCCTCGACCGACCTTATCACTACATACAATGAACAAGGCTTCGCATACTGCTTCACACACAGTATTTTCGTTCACGGAGTTGACCGTCCGGATGATGAGCTCAAGGACAAAACAAATGAGTTTATGGATAAGCTCTCGGGAGAAAAGAACGACGATATCCCAACACATCAAGATAAGCTGTCATCCCCCAATATCGTCGTTGTACAGCTCGAATCATTCTTCGATGTAAAATATATTAAGGATATCGAGTTTTCAAAGGATCCTATACCTAACTTCACCGCGCTTAAAGAAAACGGAATATCAGGATTTCTGCAGGTTGCCCATATCGGAGGCGGTACGGCGAATATCGAGTTTGAATTTTTGACAGGTATGAACCTTAACCACTTCGGTCTGGGTGAGTTCCCGTACACGACAGTCCTCAAGGACCGCGCCTGCGAAACACTCGCGGCAAATCTCAAAACGCTTGATTACACATCCCACGCAATACACAACCACATCGCCACATTCTACGGCAGAAACACCGTTTACCCTTACCTTGGATTCGATACCTTCACTTCAATCGAGATGATGGAGGAAACGAGACGCAATATCCTTGGATGGGCAAGTGATTCGATTCTCGTTGACGAGATTGAATCCGCACTTGACTCCACGGACGGTCAGGATTTCGTATTCACCGTAAGCGTTCAGGGGCACGGCGGTTATCCGGATCATTCGGTAGCTCATGTAGTTCCGCCAACTGAGGATGATGTTGATATATACGGATTTGAAGATGAAAAAGTATATTGGCAGTATCATTTCTACTGCAATCTGATACGTCAGATGGATGAGGCGGTAGGCGCGATATGCGATATGCTCGAGGAGCGCGGCGAACCATATATAGCGGTATTCTACGGCGACCATCTGCCGGCAATTCCGCTTACGCGCGAGCAACTCAAAAACGATGATATGTATCAAACCGAGTATGTCATCAAAACCAATATCGAGCTTCCCGGTGCGGCAAATGCTGAAGATATAAATGAGCTTGACCGGAATCTCGAAACCTATCAGCTTTCTGCATATATCCAAAAGCTTCTCGGAATGTCTGTAGGCGATATCACGCTTTTGCATCAGCATGAATTTGATACCAGCGAGGAGTATGACGATATTCTCAGAACGCTCGAATATTCGCAGCTGTATGAAGATGAAGTCCTGTATGAACCCGCCAAAATGACTTTTGGTACTTCCCCGATCACATTCGAGTCATACAGTATGTCAGGAAATACGCTTTACGTTACCGGCTCAGGCTTCAACAGATACAGCAAGGTCAAAATCGACGGCACTCGCCGCGACACTACATTTGTGAACGGTTCAACGCTTACAGTTGCAAACGTGGTATTTGAAATCAACGAAATAGACGTCGTTCAAACCGCAGATGACGGAACCGAGCTTGCCTATGCTGTAAAGGTATCATCATAATAGAAAACACCCACTTGCAATTAACATGCAGGTGGGTGTTTTTTAATACATGATTTATTTTTGTTTCGGATGAGGACCGTGGTGCTTGCTTGGAATGATGCCCCGTGCACTTGTCTTGTTTTCGGGAATGATGTCCCCTGCCTTGGTGAGCGCGATCTTTGTAGCAAGCGGACCTAAAAGCTCGAGAACAAGCACTGAGAACAGCACAATATTACGTACCAAATACTGATCCGCATTAGCGAGTCCCTCAAGCTGAAGTGACATACCCAGCGCAACCCCTGCCTGCGGAAGGAGTGTTATTCCGAGATATTTGCATACATTCGGTGAACACTTCATCCACTTTGCACTGATTCCGGCGCCGCCCCATTTTCCTATCGCACGTGCGACAAGGAATGTAACACCAATCAGCACTACCATAAGATCTCCAAAAACCGAGAGGTCAAGCTCTGCGCCCGAAAGCACGAAGAACAGTATAAACAGTGGTGTTGTCCAGCCGTCAACACGTTCCATAAGTTCCTCGGAATAATCGCAGAGATTGCAGAAAACCGTACCGAGCATCATGCAGACGAGCAGTGACGAGAAGCCAATCTCAACAGGACCGATATGGAACTTGCACATGGAAAGTGCAACTGTAAGAAAAACGAACGCAATAGCCATGGACATACGCTTTGAGCGTGAATGGAAGAAACGTTCGATAAAGGTGAGAACAACACCCATCGCCGCGCCGAGAAGAAGCGATGCAACAATCTCAATGAGCGGATTCACCACTATCGAAATGATATCAACATGTCCCTGTTCAAGTGCGCGTCCAATACCGAGTGACACCGCGAATACAACAAGCCCCACCGCATCATCAATTGCAACAATGGGAAGCAGGAGATCGGTAAGCTCGCCCTTCGCCTTATACTGACGCACGACCATCAGCGTTGCCGCAGGTGCTGTCGCGGTTGCGATTGAACCGAGAACAATAGCAACCGGCAATGAAATAACATTCGGAGCAACAAGGTGAAATACTATCAGCACAATATCAACTATAACTGCCGCCGCGACAGCTTGGAAAATACCGATAAAGGTTGCCGCCTTACCTGTCTTTTTAAGCTGTGACAGTCGAAATTCGTTTCCTATAGAGAATGCGATGAATCCGAGCGCCGCAGTTGAAATAACAGAAAGTCCCTCGATACTCTCATGCGAGGTAAATCCAAGACCTTCGATGCCAAGTGCACCGATACAGAATGGACCGACGATGATTCCCGCAACAAGATAAGCGGTAACTGCCGGCAATGAAATAAGTTTTGCAGCCCTCGAAAGCATAAGTCCCACGAGCATTGCAAACGAGATAGAAAGAAGTAAAGTCATAGTAACACTTCCAAGTAAGAAAAATATTTGCCGCGTACTTACACGACCTATAATATATTAGTACGAAATACCGATTTTGTCAATAGTTAAAATACACAAATAATCACATTATTTGTAGCCTTTTTATCGCATGCAAACAATGCATTATTTGTATATGACCGCGTTCGTTGCAAGCGATAAATTATTGTTTATCGGGGAGTTTGATGCTTCGATTATCGCGGCTCCCACGCGGCGCACCGCGCCGCCTGCCGTATTGCTCGCGGCGGCACTGCCGCCGCTC
>JAZRAB010000011.1:0-5012 GCA_045634345.1 Candidatus Flemingiibacterium sp.
ATCTCGCGCTTCAGCTTGGAATCAACCGCAGGTGCTTTGCTGTCTTCCATCGCCGAACTGGTATCGATGATGCTGCCGGCGTGGCGGAACAGCGCGGTGATGTATCCACCAAACTTCGGCAGAGGCTTCGGCGCGGTGTCAGAAGATGTGTTTTGTGCCTCTGCCCGATCGAGCTTATCTCCGTAATGTACCGCGACATTCACTACCGCATTACGGATAGCTTTGAACTCCTTGTTCTCCTCAATCGGAATCTTCATCGGATCGGCATCGGTGTATGTGCGGTTGATCTCGCATTTGCACTTGTACCACAGATCGTACAGTTCAGCTACATCGTTATCTGTGGCAACCATCTGCACGATATCGTTTACGATCTTCTTCGTGTTCTTATCAAGGTAGCCATAAACTTTCTTGCCTTTCGCTTTTCTCACCCGAGCGGTAAGCGTGAGAAACAGCCTCTCCATCTCGGGCCAATGGATAGTACTCTGTGAAATTTTTTCAACGATCTCTCGCATCCTCTCACGGTAACGTGCACGAATATCATCGCGTATCCTAGTCTGCTCATCGTAAATTGATATGAGATCCTGCCTGAAGATGTCGCCGCCGATCGTTCGCTTGATGCTTTCGATGCCTTGCTTACTCAAGTACGGCTCTGTCGGACGTGTCGACCACACCAGCATATGCACGTGCGGGTGGTCTTCCTTGTCATGGTACGCTGCGTACCAGCGAAGATTTCCCGGCGAGATTCTCATCGCCTGTGCGATATCATTTCGCCTGGAGCGGAGCAGATTCATCCATTGACTTGCATTGTTGTAGCCAAGCCGCTCGGCATCTTCACGCTTCAATGAGAAGATGAGCCCCCACACATTGCCTGGGTGACTATCGATCTCTGCCTTGACCTGCGAGAGAACGATTGGCACACCTTCGTCAGTGAACAGTCCGTGCGAGCCTCTGCGCTCACCAACATAATCAGCCATGCCGCCGCGAGGAAGGACTTCAACACCTTCGCGCGTCGAAATATATTCGGCGTATCCACCGCGAGTGCCGCCGTTCTTCGGCGTACTCTTTGGCGAATAGTACGGTGCTTTCAGTATCAGTCCTGCCATTCGTCATCACTTTCCATGACATCTTTTGCCGTCAGCGTGCCGTTTGTGTGCTTGACTTCGTTGATAGAATCGGTACGCATCTGTGCAAGATAGTTTTCATCGTACTGATAACCTTCACCGACGATGTGCGCAAGGAAGTTCTGATCGACCGCAAGCTTGAATAGAATCCGCGTGAGTCTTTCTTCGGCATCGCGAATCTTTGCGGATATTACAGACTCAAGTGCCGGTGTGAGAACCCGTTCTACGCTCTCGCGGCTCTGCCACGCGATGTAGAAGTCCACCGCATCTCTGATGAAATCATTGCGTGATTTCAGACCGAGCTGTTTAGTCATGCGGTCGCAGGTTGCCCATTGTTCCGGTGTAAGGCGAATACTGTTCGCCGGCTTTTTATCACTATTTGCTTTTGACATAATTTCCTCCAATTCTATGGTCTTATGGTTGAAAAGTTCGAAAACGCCCGTAAACACGGCATATTCGCCATGCGAAGATGCGGTTTCGGTAAATTTGTCCCCTCGCGAAACGAGATGAGATACAAAATGCCAGCAATATACCTGCATCCGTAACTTCTCATAAAGGGCGCAAATCTGCCGAAATATCCCCGCACGGCGTTGCCGGGCGGTGTGAATCGCCGTGTCGGGATGGCTCCGGCTATCCGAAAGCTATCAGAGCAAGGCTCTTTGAGACACGGCTTTATCCTGCTTAAAATAATCAGCCCCAAAATACCGTCAAATCACTTGTTTTACGTGCTTTTCATCGTAGTCGGCAAGCACCTTTTCAAACTGCGCTTTTGAGAGTTGCTGCTTAAATCGCTTATCGACTGCATCAGCGATAGGCAGGATCTTGTATTTCAGATTGCCGTTACGGTTTCTACCGTCTTTTAATGTCACGGTTGTATGCTCGGTCTCGATAAGTCCAGCCGCCTCAAGCTCCTTCACGTATTTGCGTACGGTATTCTTACTCATTCCAACCGCTTTGCCAATAGTGCTGTAGCTTGGATAACACTCGTATGTTGTACGGTCCTCACATCGAAGCAGAAATGCATATACGCTGATTGCGCCCGAGGATAAGCCGAAATAGAAAATCTCATTCGGAAGCGTGAAGTAGTTCTTGATGTGATCGAGTTTCGCTTGGTTCTCGTAATACAACATCGGCATCCCTCACTTTCCAATGTGGGCTTCCACCCAAGTACGTAGATTTTCTTTTGGCACGATCAGCCGCTTACCGATGCGCACCGACGGGAAATCCTTTTCTCTCATCAACTCATAAGCGGACGAGATAGATATGCCAAGTAGTTTTGCGACGGTGTCCGCATTAAGATACAGCGGAAGCTCGTCGAAAGATTTATATAAAGCTTTTATCAAATAGTTTACCTCCGTATTTTTTATTTGTTTGAATTTTCAGAAAAACAAATCATTATTATCACCCCCAATATGTTTTTTCAGGAAACCTTGTTCGAGAAACAAAACTGGCAGTCACTGAACAACACATTAAACACACACGTATAAAACACGTGTAGCTGAATGTATAGCAGTCACTGCCAGTAATTCTGTTATACAAATTTGCGTCTCACAAACAAATACGCACAACAGAATGATATTCAGTTGTTCATTTTTTCAAGGCTCCCCGAGGAAGGATTTCCATTATATCATGGGTTTTAAGGTTTGTCAACAGAAACTCGACATAAATTTTCACATATTTACAAAAAATTTATTTTTTTGCGCAACAGATCTTTTCTTTGATTATGGCGGTGCAAATTTTGGATGTGGGTACAACAAATGTTTGATTCCGCCGACTCTGTCTTCGGTGACAACTTTATAGACAAAATTATAACTTAAAATCTGTGTTTTATTGATTTATGCTAATTGCTGTAACCTCATTTACTAATAATAGATTTATGATTACTCTTTATTAAAAAACTTTGGGAACGCTTTCGAAACAGCCTCAAAACCGCCATTAGCTGATAATGCCACAATTATGGCATTGAAGAGTATCAAAACTGAATTTGAAACAGTAAGTTGCCCTGTAAAATAATATGCTGAATAAAGTGTCAGAAGCGCAATAAAATAGCTCCACAACTGTGTCGGAATTACCTTTATAAATTTGAATTCCTTCGTAAATTGTGTAATGGTAATAACCATTACACATGCCCCCGCATAGGTAGCGAGTTCGCTCCACGCAATAAATTCCATATAAAATATCCCTCCATTTAGAGTTTTACAATTTTATCAAGTGGAATCCAACCTATACCTGATTTTAATTTGCCCCATCTCGATCCATCTACGCCGCCAGTTTCAGCTACAATAGTAAATACACCATTAGTAATACTTGCGGTAATTTCGTTATTATTGCCGGCATTATTCCGAACGTCAATTTTGTCGAAACCAACTTTTACAAGATATAGCTTGAAGATGCTTTTGCCAGAAATGTCTTTAAGTTCATAAAGATATTTTTCAACTATTACCTTAAACGCTCTCCAATTGGCAATCGCCATCGTTTTGTTCGTGCTTCCTAATATGTACATCGGACACCACTTTTTGCCGTATATGAGATTGGTACACTGCTCATCAACATTATCAAAGTTTTTTCCAGTTGCTTTATTCACCCAATATGTATGGGTTACGAGTGCTGAAATATCAAGATTGTGTTTCCAAAGAAGCCACGCCGCAAGTCTTGCACCGTTTTCGTAAGCTTTTTCATCTTTATTATGAACATCTCCCATGATTAGCTCTATAGACAGACTTGTCATATTACCGCCATCCGCGATAGAGCCATCACCTGCGTGCCACGATACTTCCGCTGAGCCTTCCTGATCGTTTTCGCACATTCCTGTGCCCGCTTTGAGATTCTGCCATGCCCCTACATCATCAACATAGAAGTGTATTCGTGCAGAGCCCATATTTTCATTATATGTGGCTCTTGTGTACTGCTCAGCATCATCATGTACGTTACCGAGATCTTCTGTGTTATGAATTGTAATACTCATCGGTCTTCCGCTGTTATTGGTCAGCTTGCTCTGTTTCTTGTAAAGTGAATTGGGTGCAAATCCAGCCGCAGAAGCTTTAGTCGCACTTGACCAACGCGTTCCATCCGGGATTATCTTTTCGCATACTGCAACCCCGTTTATTGTGTATATACTGTTTGGTTGTAATAATAGCATATGTTTGTCCTTTCTTACACAATGACCGCATTTATGATAGCCGAAATAAGACCGCCCGTAAGTGCAGCAATAATAGCAGTAACTATCTGCTGCATTCTGTGTTTAGGTTGGCTGTCTATCTCCTCAATCTTGCGTTCGTGTCGTGCCAAATGTTCGTTTGTGTGCTTAAGTTCATTTGCAAGTGTGAGAAGTGTTTGATTCATTGAACGTATCTCACTTTGTACCTCTCGCAAAGCCGCCACATCACGTTCAAGTGTTTTTATCATTTGATCGTGGCGTTCTACCGTTACGTAAATTTCATCCATTTTATTTATCCTTTAAAAAATATACTTACCGTTGGATATTCGGTAAATATATTATATCAGATAATTTGGACAATCCCCGTCCCATTTAAATATATTTTCTTTGAGATTTTTAGGAAAAGTGTAAATCAAAAATACTATTTTATTTGAAACATATATTATATAATCTGTATTTGTAGCAGATGCAATACATAACAAAATCCATCGTTCTAAAGATAACATCTTCAACGTGTATTGGTTGCTCACATACTCATTACATGTTAACATAGAAACAGCCGCATCCGAAGATGCGGCTGAAAATTTCGGCAATAGAGTATAAAAGTGACGGTGGAATCGGTAATTGCAATAGTATCTCCCTGCAGGTTCTTCAGGAAATAGTATGATGCATCATTGTATCTGATACCGCAAATGTTATCCTCGCTGTCCCAAAGTGTGGTGTATCCGCCGTTT
>JAZRAB010000012.1:0-3870 GCA_045634345.1 Candidatus Flemingiibacterium sp.
AATAAAGAGATAAACGCCGAGCAGTCCGCATTTCACTGCGGACTGCTCGTTTTTATTTATCTCTTTATCACAAAATGTCTCGGCAAGCCGTTCTCATAGAACTGCTCCGCCTCGCCCTGAATGAGCGGGAGAATGTAATCAATACCTGCCTCGGTGATGTTGTTGCCCTCAGCATTGATATACTCGTCAGGGACCTCGCGAATCTTGTTTGCGATCTGCGCAATATCGCCGCTTTCAACGTGAATGCGGTAAGCATCGCCCGACTCGCGTACATAGCACATCATCTTGCCGGACTCGCCGTTTGCCGCCGCCATTACACCCGCCGCACCAACGCACTGGGACTCGTCAAGGTCAGCCTTCGATGCAATGTGCGAAGCACATCTCTGCATAAGGTTAAGCTCGATCGAACGCACCTTGCATCCGATACGGTCGCGCACTGCCTGCTCAAGCACCTTGCCCGTACCCGAGAGATACTTGTGACCGAATGCATCCGTTGCGCCGCTCTGCGTACCCTCGCCGACGTATCTGCCGTCCGCGAATCTAACCCCCTCGGAAACCGCAACAACTACGTTGGGATGCTTTTCAAACGCTGCGTTCACATCAGCAATAAACTTATCCATATCAAATGTACGCTCAGGGAGATAGATAAGGTCGGGAGCTACGTCGCAGATACGCTTCGGGAGCGCCGCCGATGCTGTAAGCCAGCCTGCGTCACGTCCCATTATTTCAACGATTGTAACAGCCTTGACGGTATATACCGCGGTGTCGCGGATTATCTCCTGCATAGTTGCGGCGATATACTTTGCCGCGGAACCGAAGCCGGGAGTATGATCTGTTCCGACGAGGTCATTATCAATAGTCTTCGGCACGCCCATAACGCGCATTTCCCAATCCTTATCGGCAAGATAAGCAGTAAGCTTTGCAACGGTGTCCATGGAGTCATTTCCGCCGATATAGAAGAAATAACGGATATTGTTCGCCTTAAAAAATTTGACAAGTGCTTCGTATGTTGCCTTACCGGCTTCATCGTCAAGCTTCGGGAGCTTCTTTCGGCAGGAGCCGAGTGCTGCTGCCGGAGTTGCGCAGAGCACGCGCAGATCATCGCGGTTGGCGAATACCTCATTAAGATTGCAGATGGTGCCTGCAAGCATACCCTCAACGCCGTTGAATGCGCCGTATATGGTATCAATAGCCTCGCAGTCAAAGGCACCCTTGATAACACCCGCAAGTGTAGCATTGATTGCGGCGGTAGGTCCGCCCGACTGACCGACTATCGCATTTCCGTGTAACATTTTTCTTTTTCCTCCTGATTATTTGAGTGTATTTTATGTTGTGTGTGAAAATCTGCACACCGTATAGAAATATTTTACCATACCATATTATATTTGTCAAGTGAAGATATCAATCAAAAATTAAAAATCGCACCCTTCCATTTTATGCAAGAGCGCGATGCTTTATTATTTCATTTTATTTGCCTTGTAAAATTCAACATATTGGTACAGCATCTCCGCAGTAGCTTCAATACCAAGTCTCGATGAGTCGATTGCAAGATCAAAATTCTCAAGCTTGCCCCATTTCTGTCCGGTGTAGTAGTTGTAATAATTCGCACGGCGCTTATCGGTTTTAACGATAATATCCTTTGCCTTGTCCGGCTTCACATCGTGGAGCTCAGACACATGCTCGGCACGAAATTCAAGCGGAGCATAAATGAATATTTTTATAAGGTTAGGATAATCGCGGAGAACGTAGTCCGCACATCTGCCGATGAATACAGCCGGTCCCTCATCCGCCAACTCCTTTATAATGTCGGACTGCGTTATGAACAGCTTATCATTTATCGGCATATCAAATGCCACGCCTGCATTTCCGCCCCAAAATGAGCTACCCATTGCAAGAGTGTAAAGAAGACTGTTTGTCGCTTTCTCATCGGCTTCTCCAAGGACATGATGAGCCATACCGCTCTTTTCTGCCGCAAGCTTTATAAGGTCATTATTATAAAACTTAATTCCAAGCTTTTCGGCAAGTTCTTCTCCGATATGTCGTCCGGCACTGCCGTATTGTCTTCCGATTGTAATGATAAGGTTCGAGTTCATATTGGTCCTCCTATATTTGTTATTGGTATTATTATACACTATTTTCTAACAAATTGCAAGAGGTTTTTGCTATTTTTTCAATATATTTATTCAAATACGGTCTCAACCACACGCTCGCATTCCTCCGGTGAATAACGCCAATGTGTTATGTGCCGCTCATCGCTGTGTATAACCGCGCACTTGCCGTTCTGTGGTGCAAGTCCACGCTGCGCGTCAATTATTACAAGCTTCACTTTCATCCTCTCTGGAATGATGTTCTTTATGTATACCGCCGCCGTCTGACCGACGCACACATCATCGCGGTATTCGGCAAGCCCGGCTAAATTAGGAGTCAGCTCAACAAAAACACCGTACGGCTCAACGCTTCGTACTACCCCCGTTACCGTTTGTCCCACAGAAAACAGCGAAGCGTTTTCTTCCCAGGTGCCAAGTAGCTCGCGACGAGTGACAAAAAGTCTCGTCGGAAGTCCGGCATCGTTCTTTTCCACCGCTCGTACAACCACGTTTATCCGCGCCCCGACCGCCAAGCGATCCGCAGGATGCGCAATACGCGACACCGACATGCAATCAATGGACAAAAGTGAAACAATACCGCATCCGATATCAACAAACGCCCCGAAATGCTCAAGGTGCGTGACTTTCGCTCCAATAACGTCCCCGGGCATAAGTCCGGCAAGATAATTTTGTGCACATTCAAGCTGTGCCGCACGCCGTGAAAGAATTATTATTGGGCTGCCTACCCGTCTGCGCTCAATCTTCATAACCTTGAAGCAGACCGGCTTCCCCACTCGCGTTATAACAGCGATATCTTTCACCGGTTCATCGAATGTCAGTTGGACTTCACTTTTTTCGATAATTCCAGTAAGCTCGCCAAGCTCTACCGTCAGCGTTTGCGCTCCCTGCGCACGAGTGACTATTCCTTCGAGAATTCGCCCCTCATGCATCGCGCGCTCGAGTCCTTCAAGTGATGATGTGTATTCCCTGTTTTTGTCCGTGTCAAGCAACATTCCCTCGGTAAAATATGCTTCCGTCATTGTGTTATCCTCCGTTTTTTGTTTGTACGATAACATTGTATTGGCGAGCATTCTGATTTATGACGGAAATTGGCAATTTGAGTTTTTTATTCCCACTAAAAGCGCAAAAACGGCCCTGTTCTCAGTTGAGAACAGCGCCGTTCTTTTTTATTCACCAATCAAAACCTCATCCTTCGCAAGATCTCCGACACCGTTAAGAATATATCTCGGACGGTATGGGAAGTTCTGCATAGTTTCAAGGCTTGTAACACCCGAAAGCACGAGAACCGTGTCAAGCTCGGACTCGATTCCGGCAATGATATCAGTGTCCATGCGGTCGCCAATGATAGCGGCATCGGCGCGATCAGCACCGAGTTTTTTCAGTGCGTGACGCATCATAAGCGGATTCGGCTTGCCGATGTAGTAAGCCTTTCGTCCGGTCGCAAGCTCTATCGGAGAGATAAGTGCGGAGCATGCCGGGATAATCCCACGTTCTCCGGGTGCTGTAACGTCCGGATTTGTTCCAATAAGCTTCGCTCCCTTGAGTACAAGATCGACTGCACGCTCAATTTTTTCATATGAAAGAGAGCGCGTCTCGCCGAACACAACATAGTCAGGGTTATAATCGTTCATTGAGAATCCCACATCGTAGAGTGCGTTCACGAGTCCCGGCTCACCGATAACATATACGCTTCCGCCCGGGCACTGTGATGCAAGAAAGGATGCTGTTGCGAGAAGTCGGAGGCCAAGCGGTCTTAGGAAGA
>JAZRAB010000013.1:0-1672 GCA_045634345.1 Candidatus Flemingiibacterium sp.
TTCCGCCAAAGGATTTTGCAAAATGGGCGGTCATCTGCGAGCACATCATCCGCCACTACACCGAGGGCTGGGCGGACGGATTTCATTATGACATCAAGTATTGGGAGATCTGGAACGAGCCCGATCTCGATACCGACGATTCAACGCACAAGCGTTGCTGGGGCGGCACTGCCGCGCAGTTTTATGAGCTTTATTGCATCGCGCACAAGCATCTCAAAGCCTGCTTCCCGCACCTCAAGATCGGCGGTCCCGCTGTCGCGGGGCTCAGACCCGTCTGGCTCGACGGATTTTTCCGTGCGCTGAAAGAAAATGATATCAAACCCGATTTCTTCTCCTGGCACAGATATGACAAAAACGTGCACACTTTTGTTGAAAAGGTTCGACTCGCACGCGAACTGCTCGATAAATACGGCTTTTCGGAAACCGAAAGCATTCTCAACGAGTGGAACTACGTCCGCGGTTGGACGGGTGACGATTGGGTCTACTCGCTCAAGAGCGAGAAAAACATCAAGGGCGCGTCCTTCATTGCGGCGGTAATTGAGTCGTGTCAGTACGAGCCGCTTGATATGCTTATGTACTATGATGCCCGCCCGGGTGGAATGAACGGTCTGTTTTCAACCGACCGAATCTGCGATAAGCTCAAGGGTTACTATCCTTTTTATATGTTCAACGTGCTTTATAAGCTCGATAGCGCGGTAAAGATTGATTCGGATGACGGCGATCTTTACGCCTGCGCGGCTGTTGGCGAGGGCGAGGCGGCAGTTATGCTGACGCACTATTCCGACGATGACGAAAAGGGAATGATAGAGGCAGAGGTCGACCTTTCCGGTTTCGGCTCGGAGCGGGGTTGCGAGATCGAGTATTATCTGCTCGACGAATCGCACGATCTTGAGTGGGTCGGCAAGGCGACTTACTACGGCGACCGATTCATCCCCGCATTCAGAATGCAAAATCTTTCTTCCTATCTTATTAAGATAAAGACTCTTTGATAGGATTTACACTTGACAATTCCTCCGTTTTGTGGTATGATTATGACATCACAAAACGGAGGATCTTTTTTATGAATATTAAAGGTTTCAAGGTAAATTTCCTTGGTGACAGCATCACCGAGGGTGTTGGCGTTGTTGACAGAGCCAACTGCAGATATGACAAGCGCCTCGAGAAGATGTGCGAGCTTTCAAAGACCAATAACTACGGCATCGGCGGCACCCGTCTGGCTCACCAGCAGCACGCAAGCGAAAAGCCTCGCCACGATCTTTGCTTCTGCGGCAGAGTTTATAATATGGACACCACGGCTGATATGGTCGTTGTTTACGGCGGCGTAAACGATTACATCCACGGCGACGCTCCCTTCGGAGAGATTGGCGACAAGACCCCCGCGACCTTCTGCGGCGGTGTTTACTTCCTTATGAACTATCTTCGCCAGAATTATGCGGGCAAGCCCGTGATCTTTATGACTCCCGCGCGCTGCTGCTACGGCAACGTTGACGATCTCGCGCCCTCGCCCAGACCTATGAAGCGTTCCGACGCGAAGGCACTCATCGCTTACGTTGAGGTTATCGAGGAGACCGCAAAGCAGTTCGATATCCCCGTTCTCAACCTCTACCATAAGCTCGGACTCGACCCCCACGACCCCGAGATCGCGCAGAAATACACCTCCGACGGCCTCCAC
>JAZRAB010000014.1:0-7224 GCA_045634345.1 Candidatus Flemingiibacterium sp.
AAGGAGGGGAGTGCAGAGGGGAACCTGCGGATCGGCGTTTGAGAGCAGCTGGTTCCCCTCTGCAAATACGGGAGGGGGCGCAAGGCGCCGCGTGGGGGTTGCGATACTCGAAGCGATAAGCCCATCAAAACAACAATTTACATTGCACATATCAAAAAATCCTATCAAAACGCTGCAAACATTGTAAAAAATACCTCTTTTACATAAAGAAAATTTATGGTATAATATACCCAGAAAGCCCTGCTTCGCAGGCCTTTGCGGCTCCGCCGCCCCGCCTCTTACGCGGCTGTGTTATTGTGGGCTTCGCAATGATGCTCTTGCAAGCAAGCATTTTTGCTTCATGGTATAATAAAAATTATGATAAAAACCATATAATTTTATTAAAGGAGAAATTCCCTTGATACGTAACGATTTAAGAAACATCGCAATCATCGCCCACGTTGACCACGGCAAGACTACCCTCGTTGACGAGATGCTTAAGCAGGGCGGTATCTTCCGTGAAAATCAGGCTACCGAGGACAGAGTTATGGACTCGGGCGCAATCGAAAAGGAGCGCGGCATCACTATCCTTGCAAAGAACACCGCCGCGCACTATAAGGACGTTAAAATAAACATCATCGACACCCCCGGTCACGCGGACTTCGGCGGCGAGGTCGAGCGTATACTTAAAATGGTAAACGGCGTACTCCTGCTCGTTGACGCGGCAGAGGGCCCGATGCCGCAGACTCGCTTTGTGCTTCAGCGAGCACTCGAGCTTAAACACAAGGACATCGTCGTTGTCAACAAGGTTGACCGCCCTGATGCTCGCATCAACGAAGTCATCGACGAGGTGCTCGAGCTTCTTATCGACCTCGATGCAACCGATGAACAGCTCGATTCTCCGATGATCTTTGCGTGCGGCCGCGACGGCACGGCTTCGATCTCTCCCGAAGATCGCGGTGAGGATCTCAAGTGCCTCTTTGACACCATTCTCGAATATATTCCTGCGCCCGAGGGTGAGGTGGACGAGCCTCTGCAGATGCTCGTTTCATCCATCGACTATAACGAGTACGTTGGACGTATCGGCATCGGACGTATCGAGCGCGGACAGGTCAAAGTCGGTCAGGAGGTAGCGATCACAAACTTCCACAGCGAACAAGCGCCCAAGCGCACACGAATTGTCTCGCTTTATCAGATAGACGGTCTGCAGAGAATCCCCGTTGACACCGCGAAGATGGGTGACATCGTCTGCTTCTCCGGTGCCGGCGATGTTACTATCGGCGACACTGTTTGCTCGACAGACTGCATCGAACCGCTTGAATTTGTCAAGGTCAGCGAGCCGACGCTCGAAATGACCTTTTCGGTAAATGACAGCCCGTTTGCAGGACGCGAGGGCAAGTTTGTCACATCCCGTCAGCTTCGTGAGCGTCTCTACAAAGAGCTTCTGCGTGACGTTTCGCTCCGTGTTTCGGATGGCGATACCACCGACAGCTTCAAGGTTGCTGGACGCGGCGAAATGCATCTTTCCATTCTCATCGAAAACATGCGCCGTGAGGGATACGAGCTTACCTGCTCGATGCCGCGCGTGCTTTATAAGGAGATCGACGGTCAGCTCTGCGAGCCGATGGAGCGCGTTACCATCGACGTTCCCGAGGGAAGCGAGGGTACGGTCATCATGAAGCTCGGCGCACGCAAGGGCGATCTTCTTGAAATGAATCTCCACGGAAGCCGCATGAGAATCGAGTATCTCATTCCTGCGCGCTGACTGTTCGGTTACAGAAGCGAGTTTATGACCGACACGCGCGGAGAGGGTATCATCAACTCGGTATTCGACGGCTATCAGCCTTATCGCGGCGATATTACGCTTCGCTACACCGGCTCGCTTGTTGCTAGCGAGGCAGGCGAGACGACCTCATACGGTCTCTATCAGACTCAGGACAGAGGTCAGATGTTTGTCGGCGTACAGACGCCGGTTTACGAGGGCATGATCGTGGGCGAGTCGCCGAAGATTGGCGACATTGCGCTCAATCCGTGTAAGAAGAAGCATCTCACCGCCGTTCGCTCGACCGGTGCTGACGAGGCGCTCATCCTCACGCCCCACAAGCAGATGAGCCTTGAAGAGGCGATCGAATTTCTCGCCGAGGACGAGCTTATGGAGGTCACACCTAAGTCTATCCGTCTTCGCAAGTCCATACTTGACACGTCCCTGCGCCTCAAGGCTCAGGCGAAGCTTAAGAAATAAAAATCACCCCGAGATGTTCGCGTTTCTGCGGATATCACGGGGTTTTTGTGTGTGGGGGGTTGTAGGGGAGAACGAGTCGCTTTTCGTAGCACATCGAAGATGTGCTACAGCTCACCGCTTCTTTAGCGATATTAATATTTTTAGCTCACAAAAAGTAGCATAAAGCACTTATTATAAGAGACGGCACAGCCGAGGCGAGGAAGGGAGTGCAGAGGGGAACCTGTGGATCGGCGTTAGCAGGCCACGACGTGACCTGCGTGTAAGTTCGGCAAAGCCGAACATTATAGCAAGACGGCTTCGCCGACTTGCTTGAGAGACAGCTGGTTCCCCTCTGCTCACGGCAGGCGGCGCACCGCGCCGCACGGGAGCACCAATGCTCGAAGCATACCCCACTTCGCATACCGCAAACAAAAAAGAGCTGTCTGCATCTAAAACGCAGACAGCTTTTTGTGTGGCGGTAAATTATTCAACTGTGACCGATTTTGCCAGATTGCGCGGCTTGTCGATATCGCATCCGCGCGCCGCCGCAGCGTGATATGCGATCAACTGAAGCGCCGTTACAGCAGGTAAAAACGCAAGCTCGGGCGCTATTTCTGGTAGGCGTATCACGTGATCCGCCGTACCGTCTGCAACCTTGGCGCCGTGCGAGGCGAGCATGAACGTCACGGCTCCGCGTGCCTTTGTCTCGCGGATATTCGAGACCATTTTCTCATAAAGCGAGGGCACCGAGCAAAGTGCGATTACGGGCACGCCCTCGGTAATAAGCGAGATAGTGCCGTGCTTTAGCTCACCTGCGGCGTATGCCTCACTGTGGATGTACGAGATCTCTTTGAGCTTCAGCGAGCCTTCGCAGGCGAGGTGATAGTCCATCCCACGCCCGATGAAGAAAAGGTCCTCCGCCTTGGCGATTATCTCTGCATGTGCCTTTATCTCATCCTCACGCGCTATCATCTCGGCGACTGCCTCGGGTGCGCGTTCGCACAGCTCTGTCACCTTTGCGCGTGCCGACTTGGAACCAAGTTCGCCGCGGACAGTTGCCGCGCTGACCGAGAGCAGATACAAGAGCGCGGTCTGCACCGAGTACGCCTTGGTGCTTGCAACTGCGATCTCAGGTCCTGCCATCGTGTAAATAACACTGTCAGCCTCGCGCGCGATGGACGAGCCGATTACATTGACTATAGCGAGCGTCGCGGCGCCTTTTTCTTTTGCGAGGCGGAGCGCCGCAAGGGAGTCCGCAGTCTCGCCGGACTGCGAGATGATAACAACCAGGTCGCGCTCGTCGATGAGCGGATCGTTGTAACGGAACTCGGACGCGATCTCGACCTCGCACGGAAGCTTGGCGAGAGACGCAAGCGCTCCCTTGGCGATGAGTCCGGCGTGCATTGCCGTTCCGCACGCGACGATATGTACGCGCGACACCCTCGCAAATATGCCGACGTCGAAGCCGTCACCCGTGAAATCGGGCAGGCCGTCTTTGATTCGACTGTGAAGCGTTGTACGTATAGCGCTCGGTTCTTCGTTTATCTCCTTTATCATGAAGTGGGAGAATCCGCCTCGTTCAGCGGCTTCAATATCCCAGCTCGCGGTGAGAAGCGGTTTTTCAACTGCTTTGCCGTCGCGGAATATAGAGACCTCCGTTTTTGTGACCTTAGCAATCTCGCCCTCGTCGAGCTGATAATATCTGCGCGTCTTGCGAAGAATCGCCGTGATGTCGGAAGCGACGAAGTTTTCGTCCTCGCCTACACCGATTATCAGCGGTGAGCCTTTGCGAGCAGTCCATATGGTGTCGGGTGCATCCTCGAATAGGATTGCGAGCGCCCACGAGCCGACAAGCCTTGATGTCATGCGTTCGATTGCGGCATGTGCGGTCAGCTTTTCCTTCATATAATAATAATCAAGAAGCTTTGCCGCAACCTCTGTGTCGGTGTCGCCCTCAAAGGTGTAGCCGAGCGCGGTCAGCTCCTCACGAAGCGCCGCGTAGTTTTCGACTATACCGTTGTGCACGATGCGCACACTTGGCGTGCCGTGAGGATGCGAATTTACATCGCTCGGCGCACCGTGGGTCGCCCAGCGCGTATGCCCGATACCGCAGTGCGACTCGGGCGTGTCTGAAAGCTTCGCTTCGACATTGACGAGTCTGCCTGCCGCTTTTACGGACTGAATCTTGCCGTCCTCACTAAAAAATGCAATTCCTGCGGAATCGTATCCGCGATATTCGAGGGCACTGAGCCCCTCAATAAGATGCTTTACACAGTTATCTTTACCGATGTATCCTATGATACCACACATATACTTGTTCTCCTATTCCTCCGGAATGCCGTATATGTGAGTGGCAGCAAGCCGAATGGACATGCTGCCCATACGGCATTTAAGCCGGTATAATATAATTCGTTTCTTCTAAATTTTGTTTTATCCGGGGTTTTGTATGCCGCAGTTGCCTGCGGGCTTTGTCCACGGACTTACGACGGTCGGTCAACCCTTCCGCCGGAAAAATTCCCGCCGAATATTTCGATAATTTTTCTCCTCGTCAACCGATACAGTGTCGGTCCCGGCGCTTATACATCCTGTTTTCGTATTATTTATAGCTTTCAAGCTGCTTCTTTATCAGCTCTGCTGTCTCCTCGGCCAGCTTTTTCGCAGCCTCCGAATCCTCGCCCTCTGTCATGATGCGGATAAGCGGCTCGGTGCCGGACGGTCTTGTGACAATTCTGCCGCCCTCGCCGATTGCTTTCTTTGCCTCGTCGAGTATCTTCTTGACCTTGTGGTCGGTATAGAACGCGAGCTTCGCTTCTGCCGAAACGCGGATGTTGACAATAAACTGCGGATAGCGAGTCATTACCTTTGCCGCATCGGAGAGCTTTACGCCTGTACGCTTCAGCTGTGAGAGAAGCTGTATTGATGTGAGCTGTCCGTCACCGGTGGTTGAATAGTCGCGGAAAATGATGTGTCCCGACTGCTCACCGCCGAGGTGGTAGTCTTCAAGCAGCATTTCTTCGAGAACGTAGCGGTCGCCGACCTTGGTTGCCTCGAAGCGAATGTCATTGTCTTGACAGAATTTGGTGAAGCCGAAGTTGGTCATGATTGTGCCGACGACGGTGTTTTTGTTGAGCTTGCCGCGTGCTTTCATGTCAAGCGCGAGGATAGCCATTATCATGTCGCCGTCAACGTCATTGCCCTCATTGTCAATACACAGACAGCGATCAGCGTCTCCGTCGTAAGCGATACCTGCGTCAAGACCGTGCTCGATAACATAAGAGCGAAGCGCGTCAAGGTGAGTTGAACCGCAGTTCTCGTTGATGTTCACGCCGTCGGGGCTGCTTGACAGAATCACCGCATTTGCACCGAGACGGGCGAAGAGCTGCTCAGCAGTGCGGCTTGCCGAACCGTTTGCGCAGTCAACTGCGATGTTGAGTCCCTCGAGTGAACAGTGTACGGAGCTGACAAGATGGTCGAGGTAGTCCTTCACTGCAGTCGTGCAGCGCGTTACTCTGCCGATGTTTGCACCTGCCGCGAGCTTCGGTTCGGGGTCGTTGTCAAGGACGATAGATTCGATGCGTTCCTCGAGGTCGTCCTCTAACTTGTAGCCGTCCTCGTTGAAGATTTTGATGCCGTTGTAGTCGTAAGGGTTGTGCGAAGCGGATATCATGATGCCTGCGTGCGCCTTATACTTGCCCACGAGGTATGCTACCGCCGGAGTCGGGACTACGCCGAGGTCGATGACATCAGCGCCTACCGAGCAAAGTCCTGCCGTGAGAGCGGAGGCTAACATCTCGGAGGAGATTCTCGTGTCCATTCCGACGAGTACGGTGGGCAGATAACGCTTGCCGCTTGAGAGCACCTCTGCCGCCGCGCGTCCTATCTGCATTGCGCGCTCACAGGTCAGCTCTGAATTGGCGATGCCGCGAGCACCGTCGGTACCGAAAAGTCTTCCCATAGTTGTGTTCCTTTCATTAATTAGTATTTGTCTGCGATGCTGTCCGAATCCTTGTAGATAGAATTGGCGGGTATCACGCCACGTACACGTGATAGGGGGTAGATGTTTGTGTTTCGTCCGATGACAGTACCCGGGCAAAGCACGCTGTTGCAGCCGACCTCAACGAAGTCGCCGAGCATTGCGCCGAACTTTTTGCGTCCGGTGTCGATCACCTCGCCGCATGCCTTGACTGCCACGTGGGTTTTGTCGCTCTTGACGTTTGACGTTACTGCGCCCGCGCCCATGTGCGACTTGTAGCCGAGGATGGAATCGCCGACGTAGTTGAAATGCGGCACCTGCACGCCGTCGAACAGTATACAGTTCTTTAGCTCACAGGAGTTCCCGACAACGGTGTCCTTGCCAATGATCGCGCTTCCGCGAATGTACGCGCAGTGGCGTATCTCGGCGCCCGAGTCGATGATACACGGTCCGCCGATATAAGCGGTCGGTGCGATTTTTGCGTCCTTTGCTACATATACGTCGTTGCCGCGGTCATAGTATTTTTCGGGATCGAGTGTCTTGCCGAGAGCGACGATGTGATCCTTGATAGAATCAAGCAACTCCCAGGGGTAAGCGTCGGGCGCGAAGATGTCAGCGGCGATGGTATGCGAGACATCGTAGAGGTCGCGGATCTTGGGGATGATGGTTTCCTTCAATATATATGTCTCCTTTCCGCGGAATAGGTCCGCATATTTTGCCCGAAGACGGACAATACTTATATTATATCATGTTGTAGTAATTTTGTCAACAAGACAAGGGGGACGAAAAAAGAGGCTGAAAAATATTTAAAATTTTTTTGAAAAACCACTTGACAAACGGGAGGAGGTATGATATACTAATAAAGCTGTCCCGCCGAGGGAGGTAGAAAAAAAGTTTAAAAAACTTCAGAAAACCCCTTGACAAGAGGAGAAGAATATGATATAATAATCGAGTCGCCTGAGAGGGAGACAGCAAGCAATGGTCTTTGAAAATTGAACAACAAGAGATGGAAGTAAGTACAAAGAAGAGAGGCACGAAAGTGCTAAACGGA
>JAZRAB010000015.1:0-6124 GCA_045634345.1 Candidatus Flemingiibacterium sp.
TGCTGCGTTCAAACGCCGCTCCGCCCTCCCCTCCACCCCTCCAGGCTCGGCTGACGCACTCCTTTTGTTGTATAGCTATCCTTGCGCGGAGAGCGAAGCGATTCCGCGCCCCAAGCCGAAGTGCACTGCCGCGCATGAAGAGGGGCGTCTTTTCGCCACGCGAGCGCGACAGCGCCACTAAACAAAGGCGGACAGCGAAGCGTCTCCGCCGTCCCTTTGCGGTACTCCCCCTGCGCGTAGCGCAATATAGGATTCCACATCGTAAGAGCCAAGGAAAGGGGGAGAGCCACGGGAGGGGCGAAAACCTACGGATGATGAGTTGGTTGTCGCCCCTCTCGTGACGTTCCCCTCTGCCGTGCAAGCACGGCAGAGGTCGTCTCCCCGAGCCGCGAGGCGCGGCGAGGTCGCATCCCCGAGACGCAGGCGCGGCGAGGTCGTTTCCCCGAGCCGCCGAGGCGCGGCGAGTCCGTTCCCCGAGACGCGGAGGCGTGCGCGAACGCCTCGCTAACACCCCCAAAAATCGCCCAATACATACAAAAAATACCGCGCAGCGATATTACCCATGCGAAGTCGAGCCGAAAACCGCCCAAAATACATACATAAACCGACAAACAAAAATCCGCATATGCGGTATAATCGAAGCATAAGTGAAAAAGGACGGTAAAAATCATGGCAATACAAAAAATTCTGCGCGACGGAATCGCAAGGATAATCTCAAGAGCAACCGCCGAAAAGGGCGAAGCCGCAGTTGACATCTCGAAAATTAATGTTGTACATATTGTAAAAGGCCTCGGTATGTCACTTCTGTCGGGAATACTCGGCGCCGCAGGCGCGGTCTTTTCGAGCTACCCGTTCGGAATAGCCTTCCTCTCGGCAACCAACAAATTCGTGCCGTACAGTTATGTCGGAATGATAATATCCTCGCTCACAGTGCGCCCATATTCTTTGGCGAGCGCGGTGGTCTATTCGGTTATCGTTATGCTCAGGTGGGCACTCTGCCGATTGCTTGACGATGCTCCCCCGTCCTCTCGGGGCAGTGGCGCGGGCATTGCCGCGAAGCTTTACGGCGGCATACATAATAAAAATTCGGTTTTGTTCGATGAAAGCATATTGGTGCGGTGCGCAGTGGCGTGCTTTGCGGCATTCGTGTTCGGTCTGTACCGACTTATCGCAGGCGGATTTCTCTACTATGACCTATTCGGCTTGCTCGCAGGCTTTCTTATATGCCCACTTGCGACATTTGTGCTGTCGATGCTTTTTACAAGAGACGAAAAGTTCGCGCGTTTCTCCGAGCTTGGAGCCGCGGCGCTTATGTTCATTACCATATACGCACTGCGCGATTACAGTATATTCGGCTTCTCACCCTCGTTCGCGGCGGCGGTGTTCGTCACGCTCTGGACGGCATCGAGCGTCGGTGCACTGCGCGGCTGTACGGTCGGACTGTTCGCAGGACTCGCGTGCGGCGGTATCAATATATTCGGTACGGGCGTGTCGGCGATATCGTATTCAATCGGCGCGGCGCCCTGCATAATGGCAGTGCTCGGACTCTGCTGCGGCGCATTATGGAATTTCTCTCGCATCGCCGCCCTGACGAGCGCCTGCTCGGTGGGTATCATCCTCGGACTTGCGATGGACGGGTACACGGTGCTCTCAAGCCTTGTCCCCGATGTGCTGTCCGCCGCCGCGATATTCGCGCCGCTCTCGTATTTTTCTCTGCTGCCGCGCCTGCCTATATTCGCCCGTCCAAATTACGATAAGCTCGGGGAGGACATGATGATTCTCGAAAAAAGACAGTCGGACTCGGCGGTGCGTATGAATTCGCTTTCCGAAGCGCTCGCGCATCTGTCGGATATGCTCTATTCGCTTTCGGACCGCATCCGCCGCCCGGGTGTTGTTGACCTAAAGCAGGTCTGCGACGGCGCATTCGACGAGTTCTGCTCGCACTGCTCGATGCAGTCGCACTGCCTTGAACGCGACTGCACCTCAACTCTCGATGCACAGAGTAAGATAACCGCCGCGCTCTATAAAAAGGGACGGATTGAGATGGACGATGTTCCGCCTTTTCTTCGTGAGCGGTGCTTCAACATAACTGCGATAGTCGATGAGGCAAACGCCGAGACGGGCAGACTTATCGAACGTCTCATAAAGAACGATAAGACCGAGGCATTCGCGCTTGACTACGAGGCGATGTCAAAGCTTCTTGCCGACCAGATATCAAAAAATGAAGCGGAATATAAAATCGACACGGAGATGACCGCAAAGCTGCGCAAATCGCTTAAATATATGAATATCGGCGCATCTCGCGCTCTCTGCTACGGTGCAAGGAAGAAGCATATAGTCATCGGCGGAGTGGACATTGCGAGCGTACATATGGGGTCAGACGAAATACGCGGAGCAATCGAGCGGACAGTCGGGACTCGACTCGGCTCGCCTCGCTTCAACATTGACGGCGAATCTGTGACCATGACGCTTGCCTCGTGCCGCCGCTTCGGGGCGGAATACGCCAAGGCGACAAGCATCAAGGAAGCGGAGAGCGCGAACGGCGATACCGCATCGGTGTTTGAAAACTGCGAGGATTATTTTTACACGCTGATATCGGACGGAATGGGGAGCGGACGCGAAGCGGCGCTGACCTCAAAGCTGTGCGCAGTCTTCATCGAAAAAATGCTTGCAGGCGGCAACAGCAAGGCGATAACACTTGAAATGCTGAACGGGTTCATCCGCTCACGCGGGACGGAGTGCTCGGCGACGGTTGACCTTGCCGAAATTGACCTCATTACGGGCGAGGCATGCTTTGTCAAGAGCGGGGCGGCGCCGTCATTTGTGGTACGCGGAGGCAATCTGTACAAGCTCCAGTCAAAGACGGTGCCGATTGGCATAATGCGCGCGCTTGATGCGGAGAAGATACGCTTCGAGCTTGCCGAGGGAGATATCCTCATCATGCTGAGCGACGGTATTGCACAGTCGCTCGAGGACGGCGTATGGCTTGCCAATCTGCTCACCTACGAATGGGAAGACGACCTTAATATTATGGCAGAAAAGATTATCGACAACGCCGCTATCAACAACAGCCGCAGCGATGATATGACGGTGGTTCTCGTGAAAATCAAGGCAGCAGCGGATGAGTGAAAACCAAAAACCGCAATCGGGTTACCGCTTGCGGTTTTATTTTATTTCATGCCGATTGTCAGCATCGCAAGATTTGATGACGAAATAAGACTGTCCATATTGTACATGATAAGCACTCTGTCGGCACCCGACTCCGTAAGCACGTCGGAAACGGGGAGCTTGTAGTAACGAAGGTCGAGGATCTCAAGGTCGAAATGAGCCGCGAGGAAGGGAGCGAGCGAGTGACCGAAGCTGTCCTTGATAAGCACAAGCATCTCGCGCTCGTCCGATGCAAACGGACTGTCCTCTCTCGGATAGATGCGCACTCTGCCGTTGTTTCCGCCGATAAAGGCGCTGTATTTGTCCTTCTTTTCAAGGTACGAGCGGTCATACATACCGTCAATCAGCGTGCCGTCGTCAACTATCTCCGTGACGAAGGTGTCATCGCCTTCGAAGCGGAAGAACTCCATCGAATCGGGAGATGTCCACTTCATCCCTGCCTTTGACCAGGTCGTGCCGTAAAATTCCTCGCTAACGGTCTCACGGGTGAAGTATTCTATCGGGTACGGCTCGATGCCAAGCCCTGACATTATCTCGGCGTAGGCGTAATACGCGCCGAGGGTTGTCCAGTGATGGTCGGTGCGGTAGTAGACGTACTCGCCGTTCGTGGCGCGCGCACGAAGTGGGGAGAGCAGGTCTATTTGCGCGGTATCGTCAAGTGCCGAGGTGAGGTGCGAAAATGCGGAGTTTGAGACCTCGCGTGCCGGATAAAGCGAGGGGATATAATCGGTAAGAACATCCTGCGAGCGTCCTGCTATTGCAACGTGAAGCGGAATATCTATACCGTCGGCGAACTTGTTGATCACGGCGAGATTTTTGTCCATTACGGCAAGGTTTGCGCGGTCTGATTTGGCGATGATGTGTCCGTCACTGCCAAGGATGACGCCGTTATTTTCCCTCTTGCCGATAAGCAGCTCCGATGCCGATTTTGCGCCGACAAACACACCGCGAAACGGCATCTGGTCGGTGCAGTATGCGGCGATTTGTTTGGTGTATTCACCGCTTGTCAGCGATTCTAGACTGAAATTTGGGAGCGTTTGCAGGGCGCGGTTCTCATCCTCGGAAAAATCCTTATCCGGAGTGATGAGCAGTGCCGCCGCAAAGCCGTAAATTATAAGAAGCAGACCTGCCGCCGTGATTATATCGGGCAGGCGGTATTTTTTTTGTTTGTTCATGTGTTTTCTCCTTGGGTGGACTAAAACCTGAAATACAAAAAGGGATTATACGACGAATCGACAAGATACGCTACCGACACAAGCAGAGCACCGATGCCGACAACGGACATGATGCCGCGTGCCGCGCCCGATGATGCGGTGATGCGCGAATATATCTTTTTTGGCAGGGGAGTCGATGCGATAATGAGGATTGCAAAGAAGATGAGATTGCGCACGAGATTGTAGATATCAAGTCCGCTCGCAAACGCCGATGTACCGATGCCGAACATATTGCCGAGGTAGACAGTACCTGCCGACAGATCCTCGAAGACGAAAAGAAGCCAGCCGAACAGGACGAAAAAGAGCGTATAGACGCGAGAAATCACGGCAGGTGCTCTCTCAATCCACTTTAAGAGGAACAGCTTTTCTGTCATCAGAAGTGCGAAATAGTAAAGTCCCCACAGAATGTAGTTCCAGCTCGCGCCGTGCCAAAATCCGGTCAGGAACCAGACGGCGAAGATGTTGCGAAGCTGCTTTAATTTCGAGCAGCGGTTGCCGCCGAGGGGTATATAGACGTAATCGCGGAACCAAACGCCAAGGGAAATATGCCATCTGCGCCAAAATTCGGTGATGCTCTTTGAAATGTAGGGGTAATTGAAGTTTTCCATGAAGCGGAAGCCGATCATTTTTCCAAGACCGATCGCCATATCCGAATAGCCGGAGAAATCGAAGTAGATCTGGAACGAAAAGCAGATCATACCGATCCATGCGCCGAGCACCGTGCGCTCGTCCACCGGCACGTCGCGGAAATATTCCCAAAGCTGACCGGCGGTGTTGGCGAGGAGTACCTTCTTGCACATACCTGCGATAAAGGTGCGAGTACCCTCGGCAAAAAGAGGGATGCTGTGCTCACGGCTTGAGAGCTGGTCATCGACATCCTTGTAGCGGACGATAGGACCTGCAATAAGCTGAGGATAGAGGGTGACATATGCGCCGAACGAGGCGATGTTTCTCTGCGCGCCCGTGTCCATGCGGTAAACGTCGATGACGTAGGAGAGGGCTTGGAAGGTGTAGAACGAAATGCCAATCGGCAATTCAAGTCCGAGCAGAGGGAGTCCGCCAAGTCCCGGGATGAGACGAAGATTTGTTATAAAGAAGTCGTAATACTTGAAAAATCCAAGGATGGCGAGGTTGAAGACCACCGCCGCGATGAGAGCGGCTTTTGCGCCTCGCTTGCTCTCGCGCTTTTGCGCTCGCTCAACGAGCAGACCGAAGATATAATCGACGGCGATGGTAAAGACCATTAAAAAGACGTACACCGGCTCGCCCCAGCCGTAAAAGACGAGACTGACGGCAAGGAGCACGATATTACGCGCCGCAAGCGGTACGATATAGTATAAAAGAAGTGTAACGCTCAAATAAAGAAGCAAAAATTCAAGGCTTGAAAAAACCATATCGCTGTTACCTTTCGGGGTGGGTAGTATAATAATTCTATATTATACTACAAGTCGGGCATTAAAGCAAGGTGGATTATGCAAACATAGTGTAAATTTTATTGGTTTTTGGATGGAGAGAGTTTGCGCTCCGAGCGTCGGTGCTCTCACGCAGTGCTTCGCGCCGCCTGCCGAAAGCAGAGGGGAACCAATTGCTCTCAAACGCCGATCCATAGGTTCCCCTCTGCACTCCTCTCCTTGGCTCGGGTGTCCTCGGCTATAAAATAAGATTTTATGATATTATCTATATTTTCAAGCAGCCGAGTAGCCGAGACGAGCAGGGGTGCAGGGGGCGGATTGCTGATCGGC
>JAZRAB010000016.1:0-10326 GCA_045634345.1 Candidatus Flemingiibacterium sp.
TGATGCTTCGATTATCGCGGCTTCCACGCGGTGCTTCGCACTGCCTGCCGGTATGCAGAGGGGAACCTATGGACCGGCGTCTGAGCGCAAAGCAGCCCCCCTGCATACCGGCAGGCAGAGCGAAGCACCGCAAGGAGCACCAATGCCAAGAGCGGCAAGCCGCTCGACAAACTCAAATTTCTACAGAACAAGAAAGGACATAAAAAATGCAGAATATAGATCTTCTCGCACTTACCGCGAAAGCGGAGCGCGAGCTTGCGGAGATATTCGCTGATATCGACCGCATTTCATTTGAAAACACAAAGCGAGTAATGGATTCCTTCAGAAACAACCGTGTGGACGACTCTTGCTTTGCCGGTACAAGCGGTTACGGTTACGACGATAAAGGACGTGACACGCTCGATAAAATCTACGCCGAGGTGTTTGGTGCAGAGGCGGCATTTGTACGCCACAGCATCGTCAACGGCACGCAGGCAATCGCTATCGCGCTTTACGGGCTCCTGCGTCCGGGCGATATAATGCTCTCCGTAACCGGCAAGCCATACGACACGCTGGAAGAGGTAATCGGTATCGCAGGCAAACGCGGAAACGGCTCTCTTGCGGATTTCGGTGTTGAGTACCGCCAGATAGACCTTGCCGACGGCAAGGTGGATTTTGATGCGATTGACCGCCAACTCGCCGAGAACGGCGAGCGTGTGAAGGTTGTATTTCTCCAGCGCTCGAAAGGTTATATGAACCGCCCGACTCTGACTGTTGCCGAGATTGGCGAGGTCGCAAAATTTGTCAAAGCGCGTTCTAATGCTTATGTTGTAGTCGATAACTGCTACGGCGAATTTACCGAAACGTGTGAGCCCTGCGCAGTCGGAGCTGACCTCATAATGGGTTCGCTTATTAAAAACCCCGGCGGCGGCATCGCGGAATCGGGCGGATACATCGCAGGCAGCGCGAAGGCGGTCGAGCTTGCAAGCTATCGCCTTACTACCGTTGGTGTGGGACTTGAATGTGGAGCTTCGCTCGGGAACAACAAGAGCCTATATAAAGGCTTCTTCTTCGCTCCGCACATCGTTGCGCAGGCTATTAAGACCGCACATTTTGCCGCATACATTTTCGAGGCGCTCGGATGTGAGGTCAATCCCCGTTGGTCTGAACGCCGCGCGGATATTATACAAGCCGTTATTCTCGACAAGCCCGAACGCCTCGTGGCATTCTGTCAGGGAATCCAAAGCGGCTCTCCAATTGATTCATACGTATGCCCCGAACCGTGGGATATGCCCGGATATACTGATCAGGTAATCATGGCGGCAGGCGCATTCACGCAAGGCTCCTCCATTGAGCTTTCCGCCGACGGACCAATGAGAGCGCCTTACACCGCGTTCATGCAGGGCGGGCTTACCTACGAAAGCGGTAAGCTCGGTGTACTTTCCGCGGCAGAAAAATTACTTACAGTACTGTGAGGAATAGAAATTGAATCTGAAGCTTTTGTCTATTTTTGTAAAAAACTATAAAAGCACCGACGAACCGCGTGTGCGCACAAAATGCGCAGCGACAGCAAGCGGAGTCGGAATATTTTCAAACATTCTTTTGTCTGTTATGAAAATAATTGTCGGTATCATAACGAACAGTATTGCAATAACCGCAGATGCGGTCAACAATATCGCAGATGCCGCATCATCGGTAATTACGCTTGTCGGCTTCAAGCTTGCTTCAAAGCCTGCCGATAAGGAGCATCCATACGGCCACGCACGAATAGAATATATCACGGGACTTATCGTATCACTTGTCATTTGCACTCTCGGCATTGAATTTTTTATAAATTCAGTCAATACTTTGATATCCCCCACCGGAACCGAGTATTCCCTCGCCGCACTTATCATCCTCGCAGTATCCGTTGTGATAAAGCTTTGGCAAGGATTTTTCTACCGTGCCGTCGGCAAGCATATCGACTCCTCCGCGCTTATTGCCACATCAGCAGACAGCAGAAACGACTCGATAACCACAGCGGTAGTTCTCGTTGGTGCGCTGATTTCAAAATTCAGCGGCATCAATCTTGACGGTTGGCTCGGAAGTGCGGTTGCATGCTTCATTATAAAATCGGGAATTGAGCTTGTGATGGAGACATCTGATCCACTGCTCGGAAGTGCTCCTTCGGCGGAGTTCGTAAGTTCCATCGGCAAGCGAATCATGAGCTACGACGGTGTGCTCGGGTATCATGATCTTGTTGTTCACAGCTACGGTCATGAGCGCGTTTTCGCCTCGGTACACGTCGAGGTTGCCGCCGAACGTGATATACTCGAAAGTCACGATCTCATCGATAATATAGAGTTCGATTTCAAAAAAAGCGGTATTCAGCTTGTCATCCATCTTGATCCTGTTGTTACTTCGGACGAAGAACTGCGCGAGCTCAAGCGTGAGGTCGAAGCAATAGTCGGCATCATCGCGGTTGAATTTGACTGTGCGCTGTCAATGCATGATTTCCGCATGGTACGCGGAGTGACGCACACTAACCTCATTTTTGACGTGGTCGTTCCGTTTGAATGTAAGCACAGCGACAGTGAAGTATGCAGTATGCTTACAGAGAAAATACATACGCTGTCTCACGATTACAATGCGGTTATAAATATTGACCGCAGTTATCTCTAAAAATGAATTGCTTTCCCGTTTACGGTCAATAATGACTGTACCGAGAAAGCAATTTTTATTTTTGTAAGGAGGTCTTTGCTTTGCAAAGACATAGTGATTAATATGCAAAACCGTCTGACAGTATTTTTACTTACATTTTCCATACTTACAGCACTTATGCTGCCCATGTCAGCACTGCTCCCATCGCCCGAAGACGGGCAGTTATACGATAATATTATTCGCCTGCATGTTTTGGCAAATTCCGATTCGGCTAAAGATCAGTCGCTCAAATTAAAGGTGCGCGACGGCGTACTTAATACTGTCGCAGGACTGCTTGACAGAGTAAAAGACCGTACCGAGGCAGAAGCGATTCTTTCGGATAACATCGCTGTTATCGAAAGTGCTGCGGCGAATGTGCTATATGCTGAAAATTCGCCGTATACCGTCTATGCAACACTAACCGAGGAAGCCTATCCAACGCGCGAATATGAGAATTACACGCTTCCTGCCGGGACATACACTTCCCTGCGAATATTAATCGGTGAAGCGGAAGGACAGAATTGGTGGTGCGTGCTCTTTCCGCAGCTTTGCATAGGTGTATCGAAGGATGCTCAAGCTGTGGCATTGGTCGATGACAACGAGCTTCTCGAGGCAGGACTTACCCCATCGCAGATACGCATTATAACAGGCAATTCGCCGGATATTGTAGTGAAATTCCGTCTGCTTGAATTTTTCGAGCGGATATTTGCGTAGAGTCTACAATTCTTTTTTGAAAAATAATTCATCCAAGCTGCAATCAAATACTTTTACAAAAGCTATAATGTCAATATCCGTAATGAATCGTTTGCCGGCTTCAATTCGCTGAATTGCATTTTTATCCACATCAAGCCCTGCAAGCTGTAGTCTATCAGCTAACTCACGCTGTGATATGTTCATTTTTCTGCGAAGCGCAGCGATATTATTGCCGCAAATATTGTTTTTTCCGTCTTTTGTTTTATTTATAAACATATTTCATCCTCATTTTGACATTCAGTGCTTGACAACAAGGATATTATATGCTATAATAAACGAGTAGATGACATTCACCGAATGTCAATATGCGACAATCATAGGAGGAAATAACAATGTCAAACGAAAATCAGCAAAATACAACCACACAGGCTCCTCAGACAGAAGCTGTGCAGACCAAAACAAAATTTTGCAAGCACTGCGGGGCAAAAATACCGGAAGATGCCGTACTTTGCACTTCATGTGGTCGTCAAGTGGAAGAAATAAAGCAAGCGCCTTCCGCACAGCCTTCAATCATTATCAATAATGAAAACCATAATGTCAATTCCAACGCAAACAACATAGGCGCTCACTATGGGCGTCCGAAAAACAAATGGGTTGCCTTGCTTCTTTGTATCTTCCTTGGAGTCTTTGGCGGTCATAAGTTCTACGAGGGCAAAGTTGGTATGGGAATATTATATATTTTCACATTCGGGTTATTCGGCATAGGCGCACTTATAGATTTTTTTGTACTTCTATTCAAACCCAACCCCTATTATGTCTAATATAATAAAAAACACCTCTTGGCACATTCGCGCCAAGAGGTTCGTTTTTTATCCAATGCTCTTGCCCATTGCGGCAAGGATTTTTTTCATTCTCTCCATTACTCCGTCGAACTCGTCCGGTGTAAGCGACTGCTTTCCGTCAGACAACGCCTTTGCAGGGTTGTTGTGCACCTCAATCATAATACCGTCAGCGCCTGCCGCTACCGCCGCCATTGCGAGCGGTTCAACAAGCCAGCTG
This sequence comes from Candidatus Flemingiibacterium sp., assembly GCA_045634345.1. GTDB lineage: Bacteria > Bacillota > Clostridia > Oscillospirales > CAG-272 > Flemingiibacterium. Next base: position 4,411 of record JAZRAB010000016.1, read on the forward strand.
ATACCACCGGCGTGGCTCGGGTCCGCAACGACCGGCAGATGCGACAGCTTCTTGAGTACCGGAATTGCCGACACATCGAAGGTATTGCGAGTCGCAGTCTCGAAGGTACGGATACCGCGCTCACAGAGGATGACATTCTCGTTGCCGCCTGCCATAATGTACTCGGCACTCATTAAAAACTCCTCAATGGTGTTAGCAAGACCGCGCTTTAGGAGTATCGGCTTCTTTGTGTGTCCAAGCTCTTTTAAAAGCTCGAAATTCTGCATATTTCTCGCACCGACCTGAATAACATCAACATCCTCGAAAAGAGGCAGATGCGCCGCGTCCATAATCTCGGTGACAATCGGAAGACCCGTCTCCTTTTTCGCTTCAAGCAGAAGCTCAATTCCCTCGGCTTTGAGTCCTTGGAATGCATACGGCGAAGTTCGCGGCTTAAATGCGCCGCCGCGAAGAAGTGCCGAATCAGCCGCCTTCACACGTCGCGCAATCTCGCATATCTGCTCCTCGCATTCAACCGAGCAGGGACCGCTGATAACCTGAAAATGTCCGCCGCCGATCTTGATGCCGCCAATATCGACAACAGTGTCATCGGGGTGAAATTTACGGTTCGCGTTCTTATACGGCTCCTGCACACGCTTAACTTCTTCAACTATGTCGCTGGTGCGCAGATTGTCTATATCTATTTTTGACGTGTCGCCGACAAGACCGATAATAGTCGTATGTAAGCCATCAACAAGATGAGCCTGTAGGCCGGGCGTTTTTTCAAGCTCTGTAACAAAGGATGCTACAAGCTCTTTTTTTGTATTCGGTTTGATGATTATAATCATTGTATGCTTTCCTCACATTCGATAGAGTATGATTTAACTACAGACAAATATGCGTCTGCAATAATCCAAAAATATTTTATCACTTCTGCGCCAAAATTTCAACAGCAACTATGCAAAATTGAAAATAAAATAACATTTCAACCCAAAATAATACATATTTTGCCGTTTATATCCACTTACAGATCCTCGGGAATTATCAGCTCCGGAGGTTTGCGCGGAATGCGCTTCAGCGGATCATATATAAATTTACGACATGAATACTCCTTATCTACCACGCCTTTTCGCGTACAAAGCATATCATCTGTTTCCGATATCGCTTCGGCAAAGCGGCACATTTCGCAGATTTTAGGTGTATCGGAATTTTTCTTCATAGGTAAAATCCTTTCGTTAAATGGATACAAATATTGTAGCACGTCACCGCGAAAAAGTCAAGGGGATAGCTTATAGTTTAAAAAATCAAAGCCGTCCTTTCGGACGGCTTTGATTTTATTTCTCAATAAGCTTTGTAAAGCGCTCATATCCCTCGTCCCAGGACTCGGAATTTTTCGGCTCATAGTATTCAATATCAAACGAGTTGCGTATTACCTCGCGCGCCTCGGCAACATTCTTAAGCTCGCCTGCCGCAATAGCCTGCGTTGCGATATTACCGATTGCCGTCGCCTCAACGGGACCTGCGCAAACGGGGCGTCCGCACGCATCCGCTGCGAATTGGCAAAGGAGCGATTCCTTTGTACCGCCGCCGATGATGTTGATAAACGGAGTCTTGTGTCCTTTCATCTCATCTATCTTTTCAGCGGTGTAACGGTAACGGAGTGCCAACGACTCAAAGATACAACGCATGATCTCGCCCGCATCCTCGGGCACATGCTGACCGGTCGCCTTACAGTACTGGGCGATGCGTTTCGGGAGATTACCCGGGGTTGCAAAGAGCGCATCATCGGGATCAATGAGCGACTGGAACGGCTTTGACGCAAGAGCCATATCGGAGAGCTCGTCGTGAGTATAATTCTTACCCTCGCGCTCCCACTGACGCTTGGATTCCTGCTTGAGCCAAAGTCCGGTAATATTCTTTGAAAAACGGAATGTATTCTCTGCTCCGCCCTCGTTGGTAAAGTTGTATTTAAACGATGCATCCGAAATGATCGGTTCCTTTAGCTCAGATCCCATAATAGACCATGTACCCGAGCTTAAGAAGATGAAGTCATCGCTCGTTGCCGGAACTGCAACTACCGCCGATGCCGTATCATGAGCGGCGACATTAACTACCTTCGCGTCGATATTTCCAACCTCTTCGAGCACCTGCGGTAAAAGTCCGCCGACAACGCTTCCCGGTTGTGCAATAGGTGCGAATATTCCGGTAGGAATACCGAATTTAGCAAGGAGATCATATGCAAAGTCGCGCTTTCTTGCGTCAAAGATCGCACCCGTTGACGCAATGGTATATTCACAGCGCATCTCACCTGTCAGGAAATAGTTGAGCAGGTCGGGAGTAAAGAGGAGCTTCTGTGCATTGTTTATGTACATCGGCTCATCGCGCATGGAGGCAAGTATCTGATATACAGTATTGAAGTTCTGGAACTGAAGTCCGGTTACATTGTAAAGCTCCGAGCGCGGAACAAACTTGTCTGCATACTCGATAATTCCCTCGGTACGTGTATCACGGTAGTGCACGGGATTTGCCATAAGACGCCCGGTCTTGTCGATAAGACCGTAGTCAACGCCCCATGTGTCGATACCGATTGAACGGATATCCTTATCCTCCGACAGCGCACACTTACGGATCGAATTTTTTATTTCGTGGAAAATACGAAGCGTATCCCATGTGAACGTACCTGCTACGGTAACAGGCTCATTCGGGAAGCGGTGATTCTCCTCAAGTGTTATCTTTTTGCCGTCAAAGCTTCCGACAATACCGCGTCCGCTCGACGCGCCAAGGTCGATAGCCAGCATTTTGAGCTTTGCCATAGTGTTTCTCCTCCTAATGAAATTTTATTAAATCTTAAATTAATCAAAGTCTAAAGCAACGTATACATTATATCAGATATTTACAAATAAATAAAGTGCTTTTTTGTAAAAAATCATTTTTATTTATATCAGCTTTTGATTGCGAATCAATGAATATGCACCGCAACACGATAATTTTACTTTCCGCAGCGACTGCATTGTCGAATCTTGCCGTTTGCCACGGCTTCTTCGACCGTTCCCGTTAGAATATTCCTTGAATTTGAGAGGCTGGAGCATGTCCTTTTCAGGTGCCATACCTCACCGCCCTTTACCCAATATACCGTATCCTCGTTATCATTATGAATTTGAGAATCAGTTTCAAAATCATCTGTAATCGAAGATTCCGTATCTGCATCATCCGCATATAGTGTCGGCACATACGGAATAGACTTGTCTCCCGGAGTATAATGATAGGTTTCCGATGATATATAAAGCGATGCAAGCCGTTCATTCTCATCACACCCCGCAAGCAAAAGCGAAACAAGCAAAATCAAAACAGGCGCACAGCGCATCAGCACAGCCGACAGTTTATTAAAGTGCTTCATCTTCTCACTTAACTTCGACGATAGTAACGCCGAGATCTCCCTCGCCGTACTTTCCGTAGCGGTACGAAACCACGCGCGGATCGCTCTTGAGATACTGCCAAAGTGCGTTTTTGAGCACCCCCGTTCCCTTGCCGTGTATAAGGCGCAGGATGTGTATTCCGGCGATATGTGCTTCATCGAAATACTTGTCAACCATAAACCACGCATCATCTCCGGTAAGTCCGCGAAGATCTATTTCATCCTTAAAATCGCGTGAGACAACAACACGGTACTTGTCCGCCGCAATCTGCTTCTTCTGCGAGTCTGTAAACGTAACCTTCGCTTCATCAAGAAGCATGAGATTTGACACCTTTGTGCGAGTCTTTATGATGCCTGCCTGCACATTGACATTTCCGTCCTTGTCCGGCACATCGAGAACGACGCCCTTTTTGTTTATATTGATAAGCAATACATCGTCACCCTTTTTGAGAGGACGCGGCAGAACGTAATCCTCGGCAACCTTCTCCATTACAGGGTTGATTTTATCATCACTCTCTTTGAGATGCTTTCTGATGTTGCGGCGTGACTCCTCAAGCGCGGATGCAAGATTAGCACTCTCGCGCTCCTTCTTTGCCTTTTCAAGCTGTTCCAGCACATAGTTTGACGTAACCTTTGCGCTCTCGACTATAGATACTGCCTGCGCACGTGCTTTTTCAAGCTCACGTTCAGCGCGCGCAAGCTCATCGGCGATCTTCCTTTCATTTACCGCTTTGTATTCCTCAAACTCACGGCGAAGCTTTTCGGCCTCGGCACGGTTCTTGTCCATCTCAATACGGCTAGCCTCCAGCTTTTCAATGACATCCTCGAAATGCTTGTTTTCCTCGCTAACAAGCTCCTTTGCGCGATTAACAATAGCATCCGAAAGACCGAGCTTTGAGGAAATAGCAAACGCATTGGATTTTCCCGGCGTACCGATGATAAGGCGATAGGTCGGTTTAAGCGTATTAACATCAAATTCGCATGAGGCGTTGACAAATCCCGGCGTTTCAAGCGCAAACGCCTTAAGCTCCGCATAGTGAGTCGTAGCGGCGCAAAGTGCACCGACTGAGCGCACTTTTTCGAGCACCGCGATAGCAAGTGCCGCACCCTCAACGGGGTCAGTACCCGCGCCAAGCTCGTCTATAAGCACGAGCGAGCGTTCACCGACATTCTCGGTGATGCCAACGATGTTGACCATATGCGATGAGAATGTGGATAGCGACTGTTCAATCGACTGCTCGTCGCCAATATCGGCGAAAATGTCATCGAATATGCAAACCTCGGACGTATCGGATGCAGGAATATGAAGTCCGGACTGCGCCATAAGTGCAAACAGACCGAGAGTCTTTATCGTAACCGTTTTACCGCCGGTATTAGGACCGGTTATAACAAGAGTTGACATATCGCCGCCAAGTGTTACGGTAATTGGGACTACCTTTTCATGGTCAAGCAGAGGATGGCGTGCGCGGACAAGATTCATCCTGCGCTCGCCCGTGATCCGCGCCGGCGTTCCGTCAAGCTTAAATGAAAGATCGCTCTTGGCAAATATAAATGCGAGCTTTGTGATATTGCTGTAATTGAGCATTAACGCCTGCTCTATCGCACCGCATGCCGCCGAAAGCTCGGAGAGTATACGTTCGATCTCGTTTGCTTCCTTAACCTGCAGAACGCGCAGCTCGTTATTCGCTTCGACAACCGACAACGGTTCAACAAACAGCGTTGCGCCCGACGCCGAGGTATCGTGCACGAGACCACGCACCTCATTTTTATGCTCCACCTTAACGGGGATAACGTAACGTCCGTTACGCATGGTAACTATATTTTCCTGCAGGAATTTAGAGTATGAGCCGCTGATAAAGCCTTGGAGAGAATCCTTTATACGGTTGTTCGTCGCACGCATCTTGCGTCGGATATCGGACAGCGCCGGGCTTGCCTCGTCGGCAACCATATCTTCCGATACTATCGCGGTATAAATGCGGTCCTCGAGCTTTTTATCAGGGATAAGACGCTCGAACATCTCGTCAAGTGTCGTCACATCGCGGCGGTCGGTACGGCTGTATTCGAGCAGTGAGCGCGACGTGCGGAGTATGTTGGCAAGATCAAGCAGCTCACGTTGGGAAAGCACTGCCCCCTTTGCGGCACGCTCCACCGTATCGCGCACGTCCTTGATTCTGCCGAATGACGGCATGCCCTTTATCGCTTGCATCGACTTCGCCTCTGTGGTCTCGCGCTGCATACGCAGTATGCGGTCTGGATCGTTCTCCGGACGAAGTGTAAGTGCCAGCTCGCGCGCACCGTCAGTCGGTGCTCGCTCGGCGAGCATGGCGAGTATTTTATCATATTCGAGCGTTTTTATCGCTCTTTCGTAGTTTTTCAATTAAAACATCCTTTCGGGTGTGGTATTTGTTTGTTGGGGGGTGCCGCTCATTCGATGCTTCGAGCATTGGAAATCCTTGCAAGGCTTTGCCTTGCCTGCCGTAAGCAGAGGGGAACCAGCTGCTCTCAAACGCCGATCCGCAGGT
>JAZRAB010000017.1:0-5805 GCA_045634345.1 Candidatus Flemingiibacterium sp.
GGGGGCCGCCCCCCCCAAATATGGGTAGGCGGTGCAGAGCACCGCGAGGAGCACCGACGCTCGGAACGGCAAAGCGCTCGCTAACTCAAATTTACATTAAATAACCGCAAATACAAGCGTTATTTGCATGTCATAAAAAATTCACAAAGAAATCGCTGCATTTCCCTTGACAATCACGTGACCGCATGATATAATCTAATTACAAACAAAACCATCGGAAAGGAGAGATGACTGTAATGAAGCTTGAAATCCAAAGCACGCTTATTCCGGGGACTATCATGGATAAAAAGAAGATGGGCGATGTCACGGGGATTGAGTTCCTTAACAAAATCTTCTTTATTACCGACGGAATTATGCTCGCACAGATACGCGAAATCTGCGGAATCGACGGTTCTACTCTGCAGAATTGGACTAAACGCGGTTGGGTGGGTAACGCCCAAAACAAGCGATATGATAAAAATCAGCTTGCACGCATACTTATTATCAATATGATGCGCGATTCCATGCAGCTTGACCGAATATCGTGGATTCTAACCTATGTGAACGGACGCGCGGGAGATCCGAGCGATGATATTATCCCCGAATCGGAGCTTTATGACTATCTTTGCAGAATTATCGACAAGTTGGTTGATGACGAAGTGACTCCGGATGCCGAGAGCGTGAGTGAGCTTATATCACGTGTTCTTGAACCGTATGAGGAGTGCGCGGCGGGGGCGCGAAAACGTCTTGAGCGTGCCTGCGGAATCATCATTATGACATATTATGCGGCGCTGGTGCGTCAGAAGGCAAACGGTATGTTTGATGAAGTATTTTCACATTAATTGACATCTTTTTGTAAAGGAGTGTAGATAATAATGTTTGCTTGGTGGGATTCGCTTACGAGTCTTCAGCAGGGATTTGCGTTGGTAGGGATACCAGCGACTCTGATACTCGTTGTTCAAACGGTACTGCTTATGTTCGGTATCGGAGACGGTGAGGCGGACGGTGCGGATGTCGATGTCGATCCGGATGGATTTGATGTAGGTGAGGCGGCATCGGGCGATGACGGACTCACGCTATTTACGGTACGCGGCATTGTTGCGATGTTCTGCGTTGCCGGATGGTCGGGAATTGTTTTTGTTGACCTCGGACTTGGCGGTGCTCTGTCAATTTTCCTTGCGGTAATCTGCGGAATCGCAGCGCTTTTCGGCATTGCTTATTTAATGAAGGCTGTGCTTAAATTGCAGTCGAACGGTAATATACAGATAGGACTTGCGCTTGGCAAGGTTGGCGAAGTTTACATACCGATTCCCCCGAAAGGTGAGGGACGCGGTAAAATAAACATAACACTGCAGGACAGATTTTTAGAGGTTGACGCCATTTCAGGCAGTGACGAGGGATTCAAGACCGGAGACACGGTTCGCGTGGTATCAACGGACGAATCCGGACTTGTAGTGGTTGAAAAGATTGTAAAATAATTATAAAGGAGATAAAACTATGCAAAACAACATGATGACTCTTATTGGCGCAAGTCAAATCGGCTCGAACTTACTCGTACTTGTTTGTATTATAGCGCTGCTTTTACTGACGACACTTATAGTTATAGCCTCACGCTATAGAAAGTGCCCTTCGGATAAGGTCATGGTAATTTACGGTAAGGTCGGCAACAATTCCGACGGTACATCGCGCTCCGCTAAATGTATCCACGGCGGTGCGGCATTCATCTGGCCGGTTATTCAGGCGGTTGAATTTCTCGATTTAACCCCAATGTCGATAAACGTAGACCTTCGCAATGCGCTTTCAAAGCAAAATATCCGTGTTGATGTACCCTCTCGTTTTACTGTCGGTATTTCCACCGAATCCGGCGTTATGCAGAACGCGGCAGAGCGTATGCTCGGCTTAAAGCTCGATGATATTCAAGAGCTTGCAAAGGATATTATCTTCGGTCAGCTCCGTCTCGTCGTGGCAACAATGGAGATCGAGGAGATCAACAATGACCGCGATAAGTTTCTCGAGGCGGTTTCGAGAAACGTGGAGACCGAGCTTAAAAAGATCGGTCTGCGCCTTATCAACGTAAACGTAACCGATATCACCGACGAGAGCGGATATATCGTTGCTCTTGGTAAGGAAGCGGCTGCAAAGGCTATCAACGATGCGAAGATCTCGGTCGCTCAGGCTGACCGTGAGGGTGCAATCGGTTCCGCTAACGCAGAGCGTGACCAGCGTATCAATGTCTCGATTGCAAACTCCGAGGCTATAAAGGGTGAAAACGAGGCGAAGGTTCAGGTTGCGGAATCCGATGCTGACCGCCGTGAGCGCGAGGCAGAGGCACTGAAGCGTGCGACAGCGGCTGAAAAGATTCAGGAGGCAAAGGCGCTCGAGGAAGCATACGCTGCACAGAAGGCAGCCGAGCTTGCACGTGCGTCGCTTGAGCAGGCGACTCTCGAAGCCGATATCATCGTCAAGGCTGAGATTGAAAAGAAGGAACTTGAACTCAAGGCTGAAGCAGAGGCAGAGCAGATACGCCGTATTGCAAAGGGTGAAGCTGACGCGGCACTTCTTAAAATGCAGGCAGAGGCAAACGGTATGCGTGACATCCTCATCAAGCAGGCAGAGGGCTTTGCGGAGATCGTTAAGTCTGCCGGCGGCGAGTCGAACGACGCGATTCGTCTTATGGTTGCCGACAAGCTCGAAGAGCTTACCAAGATTCAGGTCGAGGCTATCAAGAATCTCAAGATTGATAAGGTCACTGTCTGGGACGGTGGAAGTGCCGGCGCTGACGGCAAGACCGCTACAGCGAATTTTCTGTCCGGTATGATGAAGTCGATTCCTCCTATGAACGAAATGTTCGATATGGCAGGAATGAAGCTTCCGGACTATCTTGGAACCGAGAAGAATGCCGACACTGTGAACACTGCGCAATAAATATTGTTTCACCTCGGGTACTTATACCCGAGGTGACATCGCATGGAGAACATCATGGAAACAACTAAAAAGAAAGAAGGCTTTTTCCGCCAGCTTGAAAAAGAATTCAGGCGAAAAAAGTCTACATTCATACTGTTTGTTGTACTTCGTACATTAGTCATAGCCGCAGGTGTGCGCTCGGTATTTCTCGGCAACTACGAGAATGCCTTTTTGTGCGTGCTGACGCTGGTATTATTTATGATACCTGCATTTGTGACACATACCTTCAAGGTTGAGCTTCCGACGCTGCTTGAAAACATTGTTCTGATATTTATTTTCGCGGCAGAGGTGCTCGGCGAGCTTAACGATTATTATATAAAATATCCGCTTTGGGACACGATGCTTCATACTGCCACGGGATTTCTCGCTGCGGCGATGGGGCTGTCGCTTATTGATCTTCTCAACCGAAACGAGAAGATAAAATTCAATCTGTCTCCATTTTTCGTGGCACTCGTCTCATTTTGCTTTTCGATGAGCATAGGCGTGCTATGGGAATTTCTCGAATTTGGAGCGGATTTGGTACTGCAGACCGATATGCAAAAGGATACGATTATCAGCGCGATCTCATCCGTGGCGCTCAACCCCGATGCGACTAATTCCGCTATAAAAATAAGCGGTATTACCGAGACGGCGGTCAACGGTCAGGTGCTCGGCGTTGGCGGATATCTTGATATTGGACTTTATGACACGATGAAGGATATGTTCGTCAACTTTATCGGAGCAGTGGTTTTCTCGGTATTCGGTTTCTTTTACGCAAAATACGCAGGCAAAAACCGCAGTGCGAGGATCGTTGACGGACTGCGTATCAAACGGCGCGGGAATTAAAAATACGGAGCACTGCTCCGTATTTTTTATATATATAGTATTCGTCTTCCGCGCCCGAGTATTTCATCGAACACTTCAAGTGTTTGTGCTGCGTATCCTCCCGTGTCCGAGTGCCCTTTCACGATTACCGCATGGTCACGCGGTAACTCGGAAAGGCAGTCAGCGAGCGCATCAAGGTTTTTGCCGTAATAGTCGGGAAAGTGAAGCGCAGATGCAATATATTCATGCGCTTCTTTTTTGTCGGTCAGTTTTATTGAATCGATTATGATTACTTTCATTTTGCCTCCGTTATTCCTCGCCGTAAAGCAGGGTAAAGGATTCATAGTGGTCGTCTGTGTAGTAAATTAAACCGTCGTTTGAATAGACTATGCGTTTCGCACCACGGCTGTCCTTGCCGAGCGTGTCGATATCACATTCGTAGTAAATTCGTCCGTTGGATTTTGGAAGAAGTCCCTCGCGGTTGCCGAAGACGTCTCCGCCAATCGCCGCACCTTCGAGATAGCGTTCGACCGAGCCGCCCTCCCAACCGAGTGCGCGTGCCTCGTCCTTGGTGATGAAGTTCGAGGGCAAGGATAAATAGGTGTGAATATATACGGCGACTTCATCTTTTGAATAATATGCTCCGTTCTCATGAAGTACAGCTGCGAGATCGGTTTCATCTTCGTATTCGGGTGGCAGATCGGCGGTGACGAGGTGATCGGTGTCTTCTATGAGTTCAAGAATTTCGCCTGCAATCTCAAGAGTATCTGAAAGATTAGCACATCCAAACAGCATGAAGAGCATAAGTATGCCAAGCAGAAACGCGAGTGGGCGGTATGCGCTGCGCAGAAGCTTATGTATGTTCATTTTTTTGATCTCCTTTCATTTTGTTTATATGATAATTATACTATATTTTTGTACACTTGTCAATCGTACAATGCTTGACATGCGCTCTTTATTTCGCTATAATAACAGTGGGGTGGTATTATGATGTTTCCATATAGCGAAGCGGAAATTGAATATTTAAAAAAGCGTGATGCAAGGCTCGGTGAGGTTATTGACCGCGTCGACTTTATTTCGCGTGAGGTGGATGACAATATTTTCGTATCTATTGTTAAGAATATCGTCGGTCAGCAGATATCAAATTCTGCGCTGAAAACAGTCATCGGCAGACTTGCCGATGCGTGCGGAGAGCTTACACCTGAAAATGTGTGCGCGGCGGGTGTAGAGCGGCTGCGTGCGTGCGGTATGAGTCTGCGCAAGGCAGAAAATATATTTGACATCGCCAAAAAGTTTGCAGCGGAGAAACGGAGCTTGAAATATTACGCACTTTGAGCGATGATGAGATCATAACACGTTTGACCGCTTTTAGTGGAATTGGTACATGGACAGCGGAGATGCTGCTCATTTTTACTTTTCTCCGTCCAAATGTATTGAGTTTCGGTGATTTTGGTATCAAGCGAGGGATAGAACTATTATACGGTGAAGAAAAGCTGACACGAAAGAAATTCAACGAGTACCGCGAACGCTACAGTCCGTATGCGACAATCGCGGGATTTTATCTGTGGGCACTTGCGAACGGAGATATTATAATATAACTCAGATTTCGCTGAAAATGAAAGATGGGCGTGTTTACACGCCCATCTCCTGCTTAAAGCTGGTTATTTGCCTGCCTTGAGGTCGTTCTCGTACTTTTCGATCATCTTCTTAATCGTGTGACCCGTACGACTACGGTGGTGTTCAGCCAGCTTTTCGAGCCATTTTTGCGTGTTTTTGCCCGTAAAGATCTTGATATTTAAGTTCGCCGTATCATCGTCGGTGATTGTGACCGTGATTTTGTCGATATACTGCGCCACAAATTCGGGGGAGATGATGCCCGTCGATGCATCTCTCACCGCCGCATCAAGGCGTGTTTTTACCTCCGCGATGTGCCTCTTGTATTCCTCTTTTGTGAACATCTGCTTTTCAAGTTCGGCGATGGCTTCGCCCGCTTCCTCGATTTCGCGGTCGCAGGAATCGGTCATGGATTTGAAGTTCGCAGCCGTAACCGCACCCACT
>JAZRAB010000018.1:0-4420 GCA_045634345.1 Candidatus Flemingiibacterium sp.
GCTGAAAAAATGCGCACGTGAGGATCTGATAGGATATGGCGAAGGATGCCTTGTAAAACCGGAACGCGGCGGCTCGCCAAGCGCAGGTGTGTACGACAAGCGCGGAGCAAAAGAGTCTCGCCGTGACGGACGTAAAGATATCAAAAAACACGGAATGAACAAAAAGAACGGTGTCAATAATAAATCTGTATCACGCACAAGCAAGGGGAAAATCTCTAAAAGTAACCTTAAGAGAGGGCGCGGAAGGGATTAATATATTCATCCAAAAAACATTACATTTATCTTACAAAAGAATGAAATCTCTTGAAAAATTTTTCGTTTCGGTGTATCATATAATTACAATAAATTATTGGAACTACTCGGCACAGGCGGAGCCGGTTACCCAAGGAAAGGATTGATATACATGCCGATGCAAACAGCGGACAGGGAATCCCAGTTGTTGTCAGACAGAAGCAAGACGATAACTTTCACCGTTCCCGAGGAAAAAGAGGACGAAACAAGACGTACCCTCATTACAATATACGAGGCTCTCCGCGAGAAAGGCTATAACCCGATAAATCAGCTTGTCGGCTATATTCTTTCCGAGGACCCCACATATATAACGAACTATAAGAATGCTCGCAGCCTTATCCGCCGTATCGACCGTGACGAGCTGCTTAACACCCTGGTAAGAAATTACCTCGGGTTGTGATGCTTTATGGACGTAATTAATCTTCAAACAAGCAGGAAAGAGGAGGGCATCAGCTCTCCTCTCTCTGTAGTGCTTGGAAATTTCGACGGCGTGCATCGGGGACATACCGAGCTTATTCGGCGCGCGGTTGAATTTGCACGCGAGCACGGTATAAAATCGGCAGTCTGGACGTTTTCGGACGGGACGGCGGTTCTTCCGAACAAGCCCGATGTTCCTGCGGTGACTACAACCGAGGAAAAGCTGTCACTGATTCGCGCCCTCGGTGTCGATTATGCTATACTCGAGGATTTTGAGTGTGTACGCAGTATGTCCCCTGAGATGTTTGTTTCAGAGGTGCTAATAGAAAAGTGTCGGGCGCAGGTGGTTGTCTGCGGTTTCAATTTTAGATTCGGTGCGTGCGGAGCGGGAGATGCCGATACGCTTCGCCGCCTTATATCGCCGCGCGAATGTATTGTCGTCGAGCCGGTGTATGCTGGTGAACGGCTTGTCAGCTCAAGTGCGGTGCGCAGACTTCTTGAATCGGGGGACATGGAGAGTGCGGCAGAGCTTCTCGGGCATCCGTTTGCAATCAATCTTCCGGTAGCAGAGGGTAAGCGTCTCGGGCGTACCATCGGAATACCCACGGTCAATCAGAATTTTCCGAGCGGGCATATTATTCCGCAAAACGGCGTATATGTCTGCAAGGTCTATATCGCAGAGGGAGAGTACATTGGCATTGCCAATGTCGGTGTTCGACCAACAGTTGAATCGGGCGAGCGCCGTGTCAACTGTGAAACGCACATAATCGGCTACGACGGTTGGCTGTATGACCAAAAGGTCAGGGTTGAGTTTTACAAGCGTCTGCGTGATGAGAGACGCTTTGACTCAATTGACGCACTTCGGGCGCAGATACAGCGTGATATTGATGACGCAAAGGCGTATTTTAAATAAGCCTTTGCGTGGTGTGATTTATTGTTTGTTGGGGAGTTTATAACTTCGGTTTTGCAACTCCCAAGCGGTGCAACGCACCGCTTGGAGCACCAACGCTCGGAGCGCAAACTCACCAATAAACTCAAATTCCAATAACAAAAAAGAGGGAAGCAATGAAAAAAAGAATATTAGCAATATTCCTTGCACTTTTGTGCGTATTGCCTCTGGTGCTGCCGATGGCGGCAGATGATACCGAAGCGGTCGATGAGGGCATACTCGAACCGCCGGAGATAGTAAACGTCGGCGCGGCTATCGTCTACAATCTCGAAAATGACCGCTACATATACGAATATAACCCGGACAAGGTGATTTACCCCGCATCGACGGTCAAGCTGATGACCGCTATTGTCGCGCTGGATTTGCTTGATGGCGACCTTGAGCGTGAGCTGACCGTTCCAGGCGGTGCACTTGTCGGGCTTCGCGGAAACAATATTGCCCTGAAGCGCGGGGAGGTTATGACGGCGGAGCAGCTTTTGTATGCGCTTCTCTGCGGATGCGCCAACGATGCGGCAAGCGTCCTCGCGTTTACGCTTGCCGGATCGGTTGAGGAATTTGTTGAATTAATGAACCAAAAAGCCAAAGAAATTGGTGCATATGAGACTCACTATGTCAATCCGACAGGTATGCACGACCCTGATATGGTGACGACCGCGCGTGATACTGCAATAATTGCCACGCATGCACTGAATACTGCTCCTATAGCGGAGATGTCATCGGTGGAGAAATACTATTTTCCGCCGACAAATAAAGCAGGAGACCGTACCCTTTTCAATAAAAACCATTTTTATTCTACCGTAACCGAATATCTCTACATCTGGAATATTCCGCGCGGACTTAATGCGGGCTACACTGACGAAGGCGGCTACTGCCTTGCCACAACGGTGACGCGCGACGGTCTTACCTACGTTGTTGTAACGATGGGAGCGACACGTGATGAGAGGTATATCTATTCCTATACCGAGGCGGCAAAGCTTATAAAATGGGCGCTCTACGCATACGAATACACCGAGGTGCTAACAACCGCAAATATGATCTGCGAGGTGCCGGTAAAGCTGTCGAGCAAGGCCGATTATGTAACGCTTTTTCCGTCTGAAAAGGTCGAGCTTTTCCTTCCGTCGGGGCTTGATGTTAAAAGGGATATCGCACTTGAATGGACGCTCACGAAGGAATATTTCACCGCTCCCGTGAGTGAGGGTGAGGTCGGTGGAAAGCTGACTGTTTCCTATAACGGTGTGACACTCGGTACATACGATCTTGTAACGCGCAACAGTGTCAACCGCGACAATATTTTGTACATTCTTGATCTTATCGGCGGTCTCACCGAGACTCGCGGATTTAAGATACTCGCCACACTTGCAATTGTAGCGTTTGCCGCGTATATTGCGGTGCTTGTCTTTGTTACGGTGATGAGCCGTAAGAGAAAACGCCATAAATAAAAAACGCCGCCGTGGGCATAGCTCACGGCGGTAATTCTATTGTCAGAATGGAATTTCATTCTCGTCAACATACGTTTCGTCAAAGGAAATATCGGCTTCTTGATGCTTTTTCGCGCGGCATCGGTCAATTATGCTTCGTATAAGAAGTGCCGCGAATATGGTGCATGAGACAGAGCACAGTAGAATTATCACAAGCTTTAATACGGATATTCTACAGTCTCCCCGTGCGCTTACAGAGATAAGCGGCTTGCTTTCATTTTTGCCCTTGTATAGGGACGTCGTACTTTTAAAGACCTGACTCAATGTAAGTCCTTTATCGGAGAAAAGCTCGCTTGAAAATTTTTGAGCGCTCTTTTTCATCGACTTTGCGAAATTTGCCATTGGTATGCCTTGCCTTTCAATACAGTTATTTTCTGTTGGCGTTGTCAGGCTTCGGCTTGATTCCGATGAACGATAAAAGACGGATGTTCTTTGAACCGAGGTAGTACGCGAGCCAGCCGACAAGCATCGACGGGAGAGTGATGACTATAAACCACCACCATACCTCTGTAATGCTGGTCACGTCTGCCGCATCCTCGAGTATTTTGATAAGACCGAGATACATGCCATTGAGAAGTCGCGCTACCGCATTGAAAACAAAGCTCATGCTCTGGCTTGCATCTGTGCCGATAATGAGTCCGAGACCGATAAGCAGTGCGATTATCAGATTGGGCAGGTTAGCGCCGAATGAGATGTAAAGTCCCTTATTTGGCATCGGCTGAAGCCGCCCGGAGTCAACTCGGATTTTATCCTTTGCGCCTATTTCCCAGCAGGCGGTATAGTTGAGCACGAGGAAGAACAGGACCGAAAATATACTTGCCGCGAGCAGTAGGGAATCATTTTTGCTTGTTGCTATTGCAAGCACCGTACCGAAAACGGTCAAGGCTATCTGATTTAAAAACAGCTTGACCATGTTATAGGATTGTTCCTTTAAAAATGCTTTCATATGACCATCCCAAATGCAGCAGGACAACACCTGCATGAAGTTTTTACAATAATATTGTATCGGCTTCATGCGTTATTTTCAATAGTTATTCGCAAAAGTTTACATTTTATTCGCTGAAGGTTTACGCTTCGATTTTTGTAACTCTCAAGCGGCACTTTGCGCCGCCTGCCGCATTGCAGGGGGCTGCTTTGTCACTCAAGCAGGTCGCAAAGCGACACTGCTGCCGATACCACTCGCCCCCTGCACCCCTGCTCGGCTCGGCTGCGTCGGCTCTTGTATGTTGAAAGCTTCTATAAAAAGGGAGATGCTAGCCAAGGAGGTTGGGGGTGCAAGGGGCAG
>JAZRAB010000019.1:0-2875 GCA_045634345.1 Candidatus Flemingiibacterium sp.
CCTTTTGCGCTCTCACGCGATGTACGCGCAAGCTCAGAAACGACTGCATCAAGTCTTGGAGAAGAAACAGTACCGTGAATATTCTCAAACTCACGGTGGAAATTGAAGTTGTCGGGAAGTGTGATATCACAAACCTTGACCTTATCACGTCCGATATAGGTAAGCTCGCTCTTTATGAGTCCAGAAACCGTAGGAGAAACGAAAACGATTGCACCCTCGTCATCAGGGAGAATGTCTCCGAGTGCGGTACGCTCAATACCGAGTCCTATAAGTGCACCAAGAAAATCTCTGTGCGCGAGCTTGACATAACCGCTTGTTTTTATTCGCAGAGGAATAAGTTCCTCAGCGAGCTCGTCGCGGTAAAATGTGTACATGTTTGTATTCTCGCTGATTTTGTAGCGAGTGTAGGCGGGGAGACAGCAGAGAAGTGTGCGCTCGGCATCGGGATATCCGCCAAAAAAGAAGCATAGCGGTTCCGACTCCTCGCGCGAAAATATAGCGGACAATTGATGCTCAATAATAAAGCGTTCACGAAGATTCAGAAAATGCGAAACACCCGGCACGCCTTCATCGGCGCGCAAAAACAACTCCTTGCATCTTTTGATTAAAAGCTCCTCGTCGTCAGTTAGCAGTGAAGAGAGATTAAAACCCATCACGCCACCACGGGAAGCGCCATCTGGATGATGCCAAGCAGTAAAAATGAAATAAAAAATGATAAATCAATAGGTAAAGCCTGAACTGTCTCGGAGCGTTCAAGCACAAGTCTTACCGGTAAGATAAGCGGCTCGGTCATTGCATAGACGAAATTCAAAATGGGAGAATCATCATCTACAGGCATCCATGACAGTAGCATGCGCACTATCATGAGCATCTCGAGAACCATTAAAAACAGGCTCACAAAATTGGTGAAAACGTAAATAAAGCCGGTCACGACTGTAAAATCTCCGTATGCATGAAAAAGCCGACGACGGGGAGAGTCCTCCGCCGTCGGCTTTAATTATCTTCAGATCTCGTTTTCGTAATATTCAGAGGAAGCTTCTTTCTGACGCTTATCCTGAAGAGCGCCCTCAGATACATCTACATTGCAGGGGGTGATTACATAAGTATTGTTTGCAACGCGCTTGATTCCGCCGTTGATAGAATAAGCAACGCCTGAAAGGAAGTCGAGCAGACGGCGAGCAGTTTCCTTATTAGTAGCCTCAAGGTTGAGAACTACGGTGCGGCGGTTAAGCAGATGGTTTGCGATCTGCGAAGCGCTGTCAAAGCGTTCAGGCTTGATAACCTTGATATCAAGCGAGCTGCCGCTCACCTGAAGACCGTCGTCCTGTGCACCGTACTGATCCTGCGCACCGTACTGCTGCGTCTGACCGTACATCTGAGTGTTATTGAAGTCATCCTGGATCTGATCGGTATAAGGATCCACATCCTCATAGCCAAGATCGGCTTCGGGGTTGATGCCATTCTTAATTTTGTCAAAGAGTCCCATGTTTTGTACCTCCAAAATATTTTCACATTATTAATTTTTATTGGTTATTGCTTTGAGGGTATGTGCGTGCGCCGAATATGGTTGAACCGAGTCTTACCTCGGTAGAACCGGCGCGGATTGCTTCGGGATAACTTCCGCTCATGCCCATTGAGAGCACATTGAAAGTGTCCCTACATATATTATGAAGCTTTTTTTGCGAAATGTCAATAAAATATTGATAAGTTTTTCCAAAAAACTTCAAATAATCACTTTTTTCGTCACATTTCGGTGCGATAGTCATGAGTCCGCGCAGTCTGAGGTTTGAAAAATCACCGAGTTTCTCAACAAATTCCTCAAGCTCCTCCGGCATGATACCGCCTTTCTGCGCTTCACGTCCTATGTTGACTTCAACGAGGATGTCCATTGTCAGCGAATGTTTCTTGGCTTGCTTGTCGATTTCGGCAGCGAGCTTCAGGCTGTCAACCGATTCGATCATATCAACCTTGTCGATGATGTATTTAACCTTATTGGTTTGCAGGGAACCTATGAGATGTATTTCAAGCTTCCCACCTTTTGGCTGGTGAAGATGCTCATATTTTTCAAGCAGCTCCTGAACGCGATTTTCGCCGATGGCGGTGATGCCAAGCTCATCGATAGTATAGTTGATCACATCAACCGGTACGGTTTTCGTGACTGCAAGAAGCTTTATATCACGTCCGCTTGCGAGAGAATCGATTTCACGTCGCGCTCTGTCAAGGCGCGAGGCAATCTCTGAATGATCAAAGCGAGTGCTTTCGGGTGTATCCATGTGTGTCTCCGTTTGCTATGAAATTATCTTACCGACGTAGAGTCCCTTGCCGCCGGTTATGATGATGTCGTACAGTCCGAGCTTAGTGTAATATTCCGGGTCGTTCTCGGGGTCTCTCGGCGCGGCGATATAGTAGCCGTCAGACTCCAGAATTACATCTACATAGCGGAAATCAACAGTAGTGCCGATGAGAATATAAACGCCCATGCGTCCGTCATCTGCAAGACGTACTGCGGATATCGGTACCTTGTAGCCGGTATGTGAGCTTCGGACGATCTCGACCGGCTGCATGCGATTGAAGCTGAAGTCCTCGGGGATTTCGTGAGATGAGAATATCAGCAGAACTCGCTGACTGCCGTCGGGTGCAACAACATCCGAAAGCTTCATTGTAAGCTCGGTGTCGTTATTGTGTGGGAAAATTACTCTGTAATTATACCCCTCGTTATAATAACGAAGCTCGTCGCGTGTTGTTTCAAGGATTATGTACCATGAAAAATCAGAGGCAATTTTTCCTATTGCTCTTGAATCGTAACTTTGCGGTTCGCTGCTTATCATCTGATCGAACAGCTCCGTTGTCATTGCAAGTCGGATCGTAGCCATGT
>JAZRAB010000020.1:0-2894 GCA_045634345.1 Candidatus Flemingiibacterium sp.
CGACCGAGCGGCGGCATAGCCGCCGCGAGCAACACCGGCAGGCGGTGCAACGCACCGCAAGGAGCATCAATGCTCGGAGCGCCCCACTATAAACTCAAATTTACACCTTAAACTACGAAGGGAGTCATACATTAAAACTATGGGAATAGATATAAAAATGACTCGTGCGTGGGCGGAGATAGACCTCGCGGCAATTCGTCAGAATTACAATGCCGCCGCCGCACACGCAAAAGCCCACGGCGCAAAACTTATTGCAGTCGTTAAATCCAATGCGTATGGGCACGGTGCCCCAACTGTCGCTGCAGAGCTTGAAAATTGCTGTGCCGCAGATTTTTTTGCAGTCGCTACACTTTTGGAAGCAATCGAACTGATTGAATCGGGTGTAGGTTCACCAATTCTTATTTTGAGTGAAACTCACCCGTCGCTGTACGATAAACTAGTGCAGTATCCGCAAATTATACCAAGCATATTTCACATTGAATCCGCACGTGCGCTTTCCGATGCAGCAAGCAAGAAACGAGTAACATCTTCCTGCTTTTTGATTGCTGATACAGGAATGTCCCGTGTCGGGATTGAATGTACCAATCCCCAAAAAATGTCCGAAGGAATCGAACTTGCGAGGGAGATTGCGGCTCTGCCGAATATTAAGATCGAGGGACTGTTCAGTCACTATGCTTGCGCAGATCAAGTCGACAAGACCTCCGCACTTCGTCAGACGGAATGCTTTGAAAAGTTCACCGCCGCTCTTTCAAAGGCAGGTATTAAGCCGAAATATCTGAGCATCTGCAACAGTGCGGCACTCACCGAATCGGCATTTGTAAACAAGTACGACCTCGTGCGTGAGGGTATCTGCCTGTATGGGTATAATCCCTCAAACGAAACAGAACGCATACTCCCACTAAAACCGGCAATGGCGCTTCGGGCACGTATCACGAACATAAAAACGCTCCCTGCCGGTGTCGGTATAAGCTACGGACACACTTTTGTGACAGAGCGCGAAACACGTGTTGCAACCCTTCCGGTCGGTTATGCGGACGGTTATCCGCGCCTGCTTTCAAACAAAGCCGGGGTAATAATCGACGAAAAATACGCGCCGATTCTCGGACGTGTCTGCATGGATCAGATGATGGTCGATGTTACCGATATACCCTCTGCCAAGATGGATTCCATAGCAACGCTCATGGGGGCTGATGAACGTGTGCGCGCTGATCGCCTCGCACAAATGATGGGAACCATCCCATATGAGCTTGTATGCGGTATCTCCCAAAGAATACCGCGCATATATGTCAACTCCTATCTCTCGGTAAATTCGGACTAATCATTAAGAATAGTTCTGATTTTCTCAACGTGCGGATCTTGTCAACCTCGGCAACGGTCTTGTAATTTTCGTTTACAGCCGTGTCGAAATCAGCCTTCTTATCGGCAGGTATCTCGATGCCGAGCTCTTTCAGGATTTCGTGTATGTTTTTCATTGTGCTATCCTTTCTGCGTGATTTTTATACCGCTTCGCCTGCGGTTGAAGGATTTGCCGCGTAACCCTGCGGCCGGGAAGGTATAACAAAAGCCCGGCACACTTTCGTGTGTCGAGCTTGGGTTATTGAATTGTACGTGGGTGGAGAGGAACAGTGTTAATAAACACAATCGTCGTCATCATAATCTGTGCCCAGTAGTTCTTCAACCGTAATGTTTTCTTTGATACACGTTTCAAAAATCTCGCACCACTGATCCTCAGTGAAGCCCCCCGGTTCTGTTGGCGCAAATTTGTTGAACTTTTTTTCGTATTCGTCCATTAATTTGCCAAACCGAGATGTATCCTCTGGGATATTCCCTTTTTGATATTCATCGGTAAAGCGAATCAACGACTCGAGAAGGTTGAAATCCGTCATTTTATGCCCTCCACTATTTTTATAAATTCTTGATACGCTCTGGGGAAGGTCGACTTAATGCTTTGTAACTTTATCGGGTTATTGCATACAGAAGCACTAAAGAAATGCGCGAAGGCTTCGCTTGCAATAACTGTATCGTTTTTCCAATACCCGGTATCGTGTTTATATCTACCTACGCACTGATTGTTCGACAGAGCACCGAACAAATCAGAGGCAACGTGAGCGGTTACAGGGGGTTGTGCTGCAAGTCCTCTAGATATTCGAGCATACGCCTCTCCTTCACTAATATTATACACCCTCGAATATGAACTTGTAAATACAAAAAAGTCGTTTTTTAAGAAATTTATAAAAATTTCTCGGTTAGACGGATAACCGTATATCTTATCTACATTATGACCTATCTCATGGAACAGAGTTGTCCACTTTCCTCGGGAGTCTACGTAGTCGGTTGCTAGGTTTACAAAAACACCATATTTACGCGTATATCGCGCTATTCCACGAGTGTTTGTTTTCGCAAACACAATGTTGTCTTGATTTCCGTACACGAGATTGCGGAATAATTCCGGAGAAGCGTCTATGGTCACAAAAATGTCGTCTCTATACTCCGTTTCAATTTTAGACAATGAAATAGGCGGTCTGTTTCTGCTTAACTTATCCAAAGTTTCATTGAATTTCGCCCTGAGTTTATTGCTGTCCGCAAGTTTATCCACAAATGTATTTCTCCACTGCTCGTAGGTCATATCCCTGGGCACCGCATACGCCTTGCCCGTTTCGATGTCACGGGCGTACCGCTCTCCGACGCCTTCCATGTCCGCAAAATACGGTGCAGTACAGCATCGGCACCACGGATGAAACGGATTCGCCGTAAGCCCAGGCTGGTATGCGCTCATCGGGAAGACTTTGCCATCAAGCTCCGAGCATTTGTCGCACGTGCCGTTATCAAGCGTTCCGACTACCTGATACTGTTCTACGTCGAGCTCCTTGTAGCAATCTCTCTGACCGATACTC
>JAZRAB010000021.1:0-4719 GCA_045634345.1 Candidatus Flemingiibacterium sp.
TGAAAGCGGTTGAAGACTTCAGTAAGAGCTTATAATTCTTTTCTAAATAAAAATTCCGCTTCTCGCAAGAGAGGCGGAATTTTTTGTGACTGTTTGTGGAGAAAAACGAGTCGCGTTCTTGAAAGAAAGCTTGACAAAGGACTTTACACAACGCATACGCTCACAGAGTGTTTGGATAAAGCTTCGAGGAAGGCGCTCTCGCAAGGCGCGGCCCGCCTCGCTCCGGCTCCTCCGCCTTCGCTCGGTATCCCAACGACCGCAAAGGCTTACCGTTTCTTCAACTATATTAATACCGTTTACTGCATTAAGTAACCTTATAAAAAGCAGATTCGCACGCGCTAAATAAACATCGGCGTCAGCCAAGGAAGTTGGGGATGCAAGGGGCAGAAAACTTCGGCGTTTTGAGATGGTTTCTGCCCCTTGCCCGGAGCAGAAGCTTCGCTTCTGCGAGGATATTAGCAGCGCCGCTACGCCCCCATACAGCTATGCGGTAAACCTAAATTTACATTTTTGTAACAAAGTTAACTCTATAGAGTCAACATTCAAACAAAGATTATGGTATAATATTTCGCAAGAATATAAAAAGGAGCATACTATGAGCATATTAAAAGACTTCTACAACGAAAATATTACACCATTCGAGCGTCCTGTAAGCAGGACGCCTGAATATCAAAAACTCACAGAGCAAATAAAAGAAGCAGAGCAAAACTTGTTTTCCGAGCTTTCGGAAAATAAGCAAATCGAGTACGATAAATGCGTTTCGCTTATACTCGACCGCGTGTGCATCAGCGAGGAAGAATTATTCATCTACGCATTCAGTCTCGGAGCGCAGACAATGATCGAAGTCTTGCACGGCTGTACATAAAAAGCGCATCACACAGAAATCTGTGTGATGCGCTCGCTTATTTCGATGTGCGAAATTACTTATTCATACCTTCCTGAACTGCAACAGCGCAAGCAACGGTCATACCAACCATCGGGTTGTTACCTGCACCGATAAGGCCCATCATCTCAACGTGCGCGGGAACGGAGGACGAGCCTGCGAACTGCGCATCGCCGTGCATACGGCCCATGGTGTCAGTGAGCCCGTAGGAAGCAGGTCCTTCCGCCATGTTGTCGGGATGGAGTGTACGGCCTGTACCGCCGCCCGATGCAACGGAGAAGTACTTCTTACCGTTCTCAAGCGCCCACTTCTTGTAGGTGCCTGCAACGGGATGCTGGAAGCGAGTCGGGTTGGTCGAGTTACCGGTGATGGAAACGTCAACGCCCTCATGACGCATGATTGCAACGCCCTCGAGAACGTCGTTAGCGCCGTAGCACTTAACCTTCGCCTTGTCGCCATCGGAGTACGCCTTCTCGTAAACGACCTTAAGCTCGTCGGTGTAGAAGTCATAATCGGTGCAAACGTAGGTAAAGCCGTTGATTCTCGAAATGATGAAAGCGGCGTCCTTACCGAGACCGCAAAGGATAACGCAGAGCGGATCCTTTCTTACCTTGTTAGCGGTTCTTGCGATACCGATAGCGCCCTCTGCTGCTGCGAAGGACTCGTGACCTGCCAAGAAGCAGAAGCACTTTGTCTCCTCACGAAGAAGCATTGCGCCAAGGTTACCGTGACCGAGACCAACCTTACGGGTGGATGCAACGGAACCGGGTACGCAGAATGCCTGAAGACCGATACCGATAGCTTCAGCAGCATCAGCAGCGTTCTTGCAGCCCTTCTTGATTGCGATAGCACAACCGAGAGTATAAGCCCAAGCGGCGTTCTCGAATGCGATAGGCTGAATGCCCTTTACGATAGCGTCAGCGTCAACGCCCTTTGCAAGGCAGATTTCTCTTGCTTCCTCAAGGTCCTTGATGCCATATTCAGCGAGGCAAGCCTCGATACCAGCAAGGCGTCTTTCCTTGCCCTCAAATTTTACATTGTTAGACATATTCGTGCTCCTCCTCTCTTAGTTCTTTCTCGGATCAATGTACTTAACAGCGTCATCGTAACGACCGTAAGTCTTGATATTGGATTCGTAAGCTTCCTTGGGATCGGTGCCTGCCTTGATAGCGTCCATCATCTTGCCGAGGTTTACGAACTTATAGCCGATAACCTCATTATCCTTGTCAAGACCAAGCTCAAGGATGTAGCCCTCAGCCATTTCGAGGTAACGCACACCCTTTTCCTTGGTTGCAAAGATGGTACCAATCTGCGAGCGGAGGCCCTTACCGAGGTCCTCGAGCGATGCGCCGACCGGCAGACCGTTCTCGGAGAATGCGGTCTGGGAACGACCGTATGCGAGCTGCTTGAAGATCTCGCGCATTGCTACGTTGATAGCATCGCAAACGAGGTCGGTCTTGAGAGCTTCAAGAAGAGGCTTGCCCTGAAGAATCTCACCTGCCATAGCGGCGGAGTGAGTCATACCGGAGCATCCGCAGGTCTCAACGAGTGCTTCCTCAATGATACCTTCCTTGACGTTAAGTGTCAGCTTGCACATACCCTGCTGAGGTGCGCACCAGCCGATACCGTGAGAGAGACCGGAAATGTCCTTGATCTCGTAAGCCTTGACCCATCTGCCCTCCTCGGGAATGGGTGCGGGACCGTGCTTCGGGCCCTTGGCTACACAACACATCTGTTCAACTTCGTGAGTATAGTTCATGTTTATATCTCCTTTGTTTTAATATTTCATATTATTTACCATATCGCAGGGGTTATTCAAATACTGCGGTATTTGAATAACAGCGACAATACGAGGGGCTCTGCCCCTCGTTCTCCCCGGGCGGGGGAAGGCAGTGCTATCAAACGCCGATACCGCCCTTCCCCCGCCCCCCTTACCCGTCTCGGATGTTCCTTAGCTTAAAAACACCGTAAACAGGTCGAGAGAGCCGAGCCAGGTGGAGTGGAGAGGAGGGCGGAGCAGCGTTTGAGCGCAGCGCCTCCTCCCCCGAGCGACCGTTTAACGGTCGCGAGCAATCACGAGCGGTTACCGCTCAAAAGATCAATCGAACGCGAGCGCGGACGCGCTCATATCATTATGTAAAATTATTTAATGATCTCGCCGTAAACTTCGCCGAATGCGCAAGCAGCGTTTGCTTCATCGGTGTCGATGTGCATAGCAGCAGCGAACTTGGGGCTTACACGGCAAACAACATCACCGAAAACGGTGGTGCGGTCTGCACTGTCAATCTTAACAGATACGACCTGCTTATCCTCAACGCCGAACTTTGCGGCATCATCGGGAGTAAGATGGATGTGACGCTTTGCAACGATAACACCCTCTGCGATATCAACCTCACCTGCAGGGCCAACGAGCTTGCAGCCTGCGGAGCCTGCAACGTCGCCGCTCTCACGAACAGGAGCATTAACGCCGAGAGTTCTTGCATCAGTGAAGGATACCTCAACCTGGGTTGCAGGACGAGCCGGACCGAGAATGATTACATTTGCGATCTGCTTCTTGGGACCAACGAGAGTTACGCGCTCTTCGCATGCGAACTGACCGGGCTGGGAGAGGTCCTTCTTGTGTGTGAGGGTTGCGCCATTGCCGAACAGAACCTCGATGTGTTCAGCGGAAAGGTGCACGTGTCTTGCAGAGGTTTCAACGAGTACTTTGTTTTCCATGGTTATATTTCCTTTCAAAAATTTATATTTGCAATTTGCCATATATAAATATTGTACCATAAATTTCGTCAGTTGTAAATAATAAAAAGGTGGATTTTTGAGAAAACTAAAGACGTATTTATATGAAAAACGGCGAAAGGATCAAAAATTATGAACAATGAAGCAAAAACAACATCCGAAGAAACCCTTGATTCCATAGAAAAAGCAGGCACCGTGGTCACCGACAACAAGTCGGGAGTACAGTGCCTCACCATCATCGGTCAAGTCGAGGGTCACTATATTCTCGGCGACAACGCAAAGACCACAAAATACGAGCACATAATACCTCTGCTCTGCCAAATTGAAGAAAGCCGCGAGGTCAGCGGTCTGCTCATTCTCTTGAACACTGTCGGCGGCGACGTCGAGGCAGGACTTGCGATAGCCGAGCTTATCGCAGGAATGAAAAAGCCGACCGTCTCAATCGTCCTCGGCGGCGGTCATTCGATCGGTGTGCCGTTAGCGGTAGCAGCCAAACGCTCGTTTATCGCACCAAGCGCGACGATGACCATCCATCCCGTCCGCACAAACGGACTTGTCGTCGGCGTACCGCAGAGCTTTGAAAATCTGCGCCGCATGCAGGAAAGAATAACCGACTTTGTCTGCCGAAACAGTAAAATAGAGCAAAAAAAGTTCACCAAATTGATGATGAAGACCGACGAGATCGCAACCGATGTCGGTTCAATAATCGACGGCGAAAAGGCGGTCGAGCTTGGACTTATCGACGAGGTTGGCGGTCTCTCTGCCGCGCTCGACGCGCTCCACGGTATGATAGGCAAGTAATATTGACAAAACCTCCGCGGCAAGTGTAATTATACATCACGCGGAGGTTTTACAAGCTTAATTCATCACCAAGAAGCGAGGTTTATAACCTCGATTTTCTTTTGTTCGCGGCGGTGTTGCCGCCGCTCGGGCAGGGGAAGAACCATCTCAAGCGCCGAAGTTTCTTCCCCTGCCAACCCCATCTCCTTGGTTGGCGGCTGCCCTTTAAATGAATTTTTATTTTTAAGCAGTTGATTAGCCGAGCCGGGTGGGGGTGTCGGGGGCGGGTGGATCGGCGTTTGAGTGCAACGCCGCCCCGG
>JAZRAB010000022.1:0-3806 GCA_045634345.1 Candidatus Flemingiibacterium sp.
AGGGCGGAGCCCTCGCATGCCGGCAGACGGCGTGAAACGCCGCGTGGGAGCATCCCACACAAGCAACGAAAAAGCAACACGGGGAGAACAAGTCTCCCCGTATAGTTTAAAATGTAACCCTTTCAACCTCGCAGACCGTGCGTGAATCGGTGTCAAGCACAAAGATAACACCGTTCACTACCGTCGCACCCTCGGCAAGCTCAAACTTGACCGGCATCTTAGTGCGAAGCTTTTCAATTATAATATCCGCGCGCACGCCGAGCACGCCGTCGGGCGGCCCCGACATACCGAGGTCGGTCACGTATCCGCTTCCGTTTGGCAGTATGCACGCATCCGCAGTCGGGACGTGCGTATGCGTGCCGAAAATGACGTTCACGCGCCCATCGAGGTAACGTCCGAGCGCAATCTTCTCACTTGTCGCTTCGGCGTGAAAGTCGAGTATTGCAAAGTCGAAGCGCCCCGCCTCGCGTTCGAGTATGCGGTCAGCTGTCCCAAACGGACAGCTCAGCGAATCGAGGTATATCGTTCCGAGCATGTTGATTACCATGACGCGGTATCCGTCGATGTTTATAAAGGTGTAGCCGTTGCCTGCCGTTCCGTAAGGGTAGTTCGCAGGGCGTACCACGCTTCGGCTCATTTCAAGATAGCGGCGTATTTCGCGCTTCCTGAATATATGATTGCCGCCGGTCAGAACGTCGCAGCCAGACGAAAGAAGCGTATCGGCACTACTCGGGTCAAGTCCGTTGCCGAGCGCCGCATTTTCCGCGTTGCAGACAACCATATTAATGCCGTGTTCCTTGCGGAACGCCCACAGCTTTTCGCTTATATATTTTACCGCCTCGGGACCTACCACGTCGCCGATGGCGAGAATTTTGAATTTATTCATGTATGCTCCTTTGCTATGTGTGGGATTATTTCTTCTTTATGCTATCCCAATATGCTTTTGCCGCCTGTTCGGTCTTGTTGTCACCGTACTCGTAATACCGCTTGTTCTTAAGTTCATCGGGCAGATACTGCTGTGCCACCCAGTGATTTTCATACTCGTGCGGATACTTGTACCCGACAAAATTCGGACTGCGCAGATGCGTCGGCACATTCTGTCCGCGTCCGCCGGCGATATCCTCAGCCGCCTTGGCAAGTGCCGTGTACGCGCTGTTCGATTTCGGGGCAGTCGCAAGCATTACCGCCGCACTCGCAAGCGGTATGCGCCCCTCGGGCAGTCCAAGCTCGCGCGCCGATTCGACACACGCCCGTGTAATGACCGCCGCCATCGGGTAAGCAAGACCGATATCCTCACTTGCGATGACCTGCAGTCTGCGGCATGCCGAAACGAGGTCTCCGCCCTCGAGCAGCTTGGCAAGGTAAAAGACTGCCGCATCGGGGTCCGAGCCGCGTATTGATTTTTGCAGGCAGGAAAGCAAATCGTAGTGTACGTCCCCTGCGCGGTCAAAGCTGCCGAGCACCTTTGGGGTGAATCCGCGGATAAGCTCTGTTGTGATAACGCCGTCTCCTGCGGCGGCGAGGTAGAATGCGTTTTCAAGCAGACCGATACTGCGCCGCACGTCCCCTGCACCTGCGCCGGCAAGCGCATCAAGTGCATCATCGGGGCAGGTGACGGCTGTATTTTCACCCTGATTGAGCGTATCGAGCGTCCGCGAAAGAGCTCGCTTTATCTCGCCACTTGAAACCGGACGGAACTCGAACACTGCCGAGCGCGAGATTATCGCGTTGTAGACGTAAAAATACGGGTTTTCCGTCGTTGAGGCGATAAGCGTGATACGTCCGTCCTCGATATATTCGAGCAGTGATTGCTGCTGCTTTTTGTTGAAATACTGTATCTCGTCAAGGTAGAGAAGAATACCGTCACCGCCGAGAAGCGTGCCCGTTTCCTCGATTACTTCCTTGACATCCGCAAGACTCGCGGTGGTTGCATTGAGACGGCGGAGCGTCATGCCCGACCGCTCGGCAATTATATTCGCGGCAGTGGTCTTGCCCGTCCCGGGCGGACCGAAGAATATCATATTTGTGATATGTCCCGAATCGACCATTCGGCGAAGCACGCCGTTTTGACCGACAAGGTGTTCCTGTCCCACCATCTCGTCAAAGCCGCGCGGTCTCACCTTGTCGGCAAGTGGTTGTATCATGGTATCTGTCCTTTCGTTTTTGTTAGGGGTTATGGTCGCTTTTCGAGAAAAGCTCCGCAAAAGCTTTATTATACGCATTCGCTCATAGAGTGCTCGCATAAAGCTTCGAGAGGAACGCTCTCGGTAGTCGGGGCCCGCCTCACCTCCGCTCCTCCGCTTCGGTTCGGTGTCCCAACGACCGCGAATGTGTACCGCTCGTTTAACCATGTTAATGTTGTTTGATTTATCAAGTAACTTTGTGCAGTAAAAGAGTATTAATGTTGCAAGAGAAACGTTACTTGCAATCCGGTTGCCGGGGTGGGGGACCCGGCTACCGAGAGTGTATTCGGAGCCATATGCGAACACTCTGTGAGCGTATGCGTTGAGTAAAGTTCTTTGCCAGGCTTTCTTTCAAGAAAGCCGCGTATCCCCTTATTCACTAAGCTCAAATTTACCCTCTCTCCGCGCGTGCGGCAGAGACTGCGGCTTCAAAGAGCGCCATATCCTCGCAGAGATTTGCGAGGCGGAAGCGTAGCGCACCGTGCTGACGAATCCCCTCGTCCGCTGATGCGAAGAAATCGCCGGGACCTCGCTCGCCGAGGTCGAACTCGGCTATCTTAAATCCGTCAAAGGTCGATTTCATGACCTCAAGTCGGTCCTTCGCGCCGCTTCCGTTCTTAACGTCAGAAACAAGCACGCAGCAAGACTTCGCCGCGCCGCGCCCGACTCGTCCGCGAAGCTGATGTAGCTGGGAAAGCCCGAAGCGCTCGGCGTTCTCGATTATCATCAGCGTGGCGTTTGGCACGTTCACGCCGACCTCGATAACCGTGGTCGAAACTAGCACATCAAGCTCGCCTGCGGCAAAGCGCCCCATTACGTCGTCCTGTTCGGCAGGCTTCATCTTGCCGTGTACGCATCCTATTTTCAGTTCCGGAAGTGACTCGGCGAGCACCTGCGCCCACGTGACCGCCGCTTTCGGCGCGGCATCGGGACGGATTATCTCGGCAATATCATATCCGAAGTCAAAGAGACGGATGTCCTCCTGCGTGACCTCGCCGCTCTCGACTTCCTCGACTGATGGGCAGACGATATACGTCTGATGCCCCTCGGCTTTTTGCTTTCTTATAAAATTGTTCAGGCGCTCGCGGTAGCTCTCGCCGACAACGAAGGTCTCAACCCTCTGTCTGCCGGGCGGAAGCTCATCAAGCGTTGACATGTCAAGCTCTCCGTAAAGGAACATTGCGAGCGTGCGCGGTATCGGCGTTGCGCTCATCGTAAGCTGATGGCAGGCATCGCCACCGCCCTTGATAAGAAGCGCCTCGCGCTGTCCCACACCGAAGCGGTGCTGTTCGTCGCATATCACGAGTCCGAGCCGCGCGAACTCAACCCCATCGGAGATAAGCGCATGTGTGCCTATAAGCAGACCGATAGAGCCGTCCGAAAGGGAATCAAGTAGCTCGCGTCTGGCTTTGCCCTTGACGGAGCCGGTAAGGAGAGCACAGTTAATACCAAGCTTCAAAAGAAGCGGTGAAAGCTCGTTAAAATGCTGAACTGCAAGTATTTCCGTCGGCGCCATAAGCGCGCATTGGTATCCGTTTTTTATAGCTATATACGCCGCGGCAGCCGCTACTACCGTCTTACCGCTTCCGACATCGCCCGACACGAGACGTCTCATCGGTTTGC
>JAZRAB010000023.1:0-12897 GCA_045634345.1 Candidatus Flemingiibacterium sp.
CCGCGTTGTCGATAAGTCCGCGTACGGTGTAGGTGTTCGAGGGGTGGAACGGAAGCGCGATCATCGGCTCAACTCTGGAAAGGTCTACCTTAACAACGCCGTCGTAGTAAGCAACGTCGCCGGGAGCGAGCTTCTTATAAGCGTCGGGGCGACCGTGGAGATCAAAGTAACGCTTGGTTTCCTCGTCGGTTACCCAAATGGAAGAAAGGCAAGTGGTTTCGGTGGTCATAACGTCGATGCCGTTACGGAACTCGATCGGAAGATTAGCGATACCGTCGCCGACAAATTCGAGCACCTTGTTTTTAACAAAGCCGTTTTTAAACACCGCGCCGATAATAGCAAGCGCAACGTCCTGCGGACCAACGCCGATCTTCGGCTTGCCTGTCATATGTACAGCGATAACGTCGGGACGTTTGATATCGTAGGTACGGCAGAGGAGCTGCTTTACAAGCTCGGGACCGCCCTCGCCGATTGCCATTGTACCGAGTGCGCCGTAGCGAGTGTGGCTGTCAGAGCCGAGGATCATACGTCCGCAGCCGCTCATCATCTCGCGCATATACGAGTGGATAACGGCGATGTGGGCAGGAACGTAGATGCCGCCGTATTTCTGTGCGGCGGAGAGACCGAACACGTGGTCATCCTCATTGATAGTACCGCCGACAGCGCAAAGGCTGTTATGGCAGTTTGTGAGCACGTAGGGAATCGGGAATTTTTCAAGGCCGCTCGCGCGAGCAGTCTGAATGATACCGACATATGTTATATCATGCGATGCCATTGCATCGAACTTGATTTTAAGCTCGTCCTTGCTTTCCGAGGTATTGTGTGCGGTGAGAATACCGTGCGCAATAGTGTTTTTCTTTGCAACTTCCTTCAAGATGCAGTCTTTGCCGAGCGCCTTAAGCTGTGCCGCAGCATCAGCACCGTCCTCGATGACTGTATTTCCGTTTACGAGGTAAGCGCCGCCGTGTATGAGTTCTACCATTTTTGTGTCCTCCGAGTGTAGTATAAATCTTATTCTTTATTATGATATCACGAATTTATGAATATTTCAATATAATAGCAAAATTTTGTGCGTGATTTAATGAAAATCACGCACTGTAATGTTTGAATTGTTGCTTCGATGGGCTTATCGCTTCGATTAGCGGCACTCCTTCCAAGCCTTTGCCTTGCCTGCCGATATGCGAGGGCTCTGCCCTCCCGCTCCCGATCGGGGGCGGCGTTGCTCTCAAACGCCGATCCACCCGCCCCCGATACCCCCTCCCGGCTCGGCTGAGCCGAGCCAAGGAAAGGGGCGCTGGGGGAAACCTGCGGATCGGCGTTAGCAGATCACGACGTGACCTGCGTGTAAGTTCGGCAAAGCCGAACTTTATAGCAAGTCGGCGAAGCCGTTTTGCTTGAGAGACAGCTGGTTTCCCCCTGCGTTCCGGCAGGCGGCGTGAAACGCCGCAACGAGCTATGGTGCTCGAAACCTCCGCTCAAAAATCACTTATTGCAAATCAACTCGCGCATTGCGGTGATTGCACATTTAGCGGCGGACAACTCGTCGTTATCGCCGGAATCGGTGATTCCTGCCGCGATGCGTTCCTGGTTCCATACAGCGCGAAGAACACAGCCTGCACGCAGTCCGAGAACCGACGCAACTGCAAAGAGAGTCGCTGACTCCATTTCGGATGCGAGCGCACCGCCGCGCATCCACGCACGCCATTTTTCCGTAAGCTCGTCAGAGACGGGCATGCGGTCAGGTGCATGCTGACCGTAGAAGGAATCCTTGCAGTGAACGACGCCGACATGATAGGGGTGCTCGCTGTTTGCCGCCGCACGCACGAGTGCGGTCGTGACCGTGAAATCTGCGGTTGCCGGGAACTCGATTGGCAGGTATTCACGCGAAGTCCCCTCCGCGCGTATCGCCGCCTGCGCGATAACGATATCACCTGTTTTTACATCCATTGCCATGCCGCCGCATGTCCCGACGCGAATAAGGGTATCGACGCCGACAAGCTTCAATTCCTCAATGCATATTGCCGTCGAAGCGCCGCCGATTCCGTGAGAGGTAACGAGCACTCGCTCACCGCCAGGCTTTGCCGCCCATGTGGTGTACTCGCGGTTGGATGCGACAAATTCCGGCTCATCCATAAGACGTGCTATCTTTTCAACCCTGCCCGGATCGCCGCAGATTATCGCTCCTTTTGCGCCGTCCTCGCGCCTTAAACCGATGTGATACATAAATTCTTCGTTCATGAGCTTCCCCCCTTAATATAAGAAGCTGCCCTCTGATAAATCAAAGGACAGCGGCAGTATAAAATTGATTTACCGTACCATAATTATAGCAGAATGTCTTCCTTTTGTCAAGGCTTATTCGGTGCGGTAGAGCGTAACTCCGTTGAGCTTCATAACGCGCTCGCTCAGGACCTCGAGCTTGAGAGAATAATTGCGCTTGTCGGCGCGCGGTGCATCGTTTTTTGTGATGCCGTCTATGGCGGCACTGACATTTACGGCATCGCCGTCCTTTGTATAGCTCATGGTCTGCCCATTGTAAATGAGCTGTCCCGACTTTGTAAATTTGAACTCACGTCCACCGCTGTTCCATGTGCCGACAAGCGAAAAATCGTCCTCGGCGGCGGATTCGACTGCCTCGCAGGGGACGGCGGTCTCGGCGCGCTCCTGCGGCAACACTCCGTTCACCACAACTGCGCAAA
The DNA here is from genome assembly GCA_045634345.1 of Candidatus Flemingiibacterium sp. Lineage (GTDB taxonomy): Bacteria > Bacillota > Clostridia > Oscillospirales > CAG-272 > Flemingiibacterium. Next base: position 2,697 of record JAZRAB010000023.1, read on the forward strand.
GAAAAAATAAAGCTGTTGAAATTGACAGCGCGATTTCTTCAAGCATATTAATCACCATGTCTTTGCAACGCAAAGACTTCCTCATCTTCGATATTTTTGTCGGTTTGCTCGCAAATTGGCGGAAAATCCGACAAAGACAAAATTTCGCAGCGTGAAAACCCTTTTCACGCTTCTCTCCTGCATTGTTTATTTGCAATTATAGTATGCCGTGTTTTTTCATCAGTATTTGAGGGAATTTTTATATGTTGGTTTGCGTGAGTTTTTTGTGTTGGGTTTCTGACGTTGGCGCTCCCACGCGGCGCGGTGCGCCGCCTGCTGGTATAGGAGGGCGCCGCCCTCCTGCACCCGGTTGGGGGAGGCGCTGCGCTCAAACGCCGCTCCGCCCTCCCCCCGACACCCCCACCAGGCTCGGCTAACTCGGCTACAGTGTTTGTGAATTTGATGCATAAAGTTGCTTTATGCGGTAAACAGCATTAATATGGTTAAAGAAGCGGTAAACCTTCGCGGTCGTTGGGATACCGAGCGAAGGTGGAGAAGCCGGAGCGAGGCGGGTCCCGACTACCGAGAGCTTTCTTCTCGAAGCTTTAGCCAAATACTCTATGAGCGAATGCGTTGTATAAAGTTCTTTGCGAAGCTTTCTTTCAAGAAAGCGACTCGTTCTCCTCCCTCCAACAAAAATGTGCACACTTTTTTACAAATACTGTTCAAAGTATTCATAAAATCGGGTTGACAAATACACACGCGGCGTTGTATAATAACATCATAAAACAAAAACGCGAGGTTCATACATGAAAAACATCAAAAAAACAGCCGCGTTTCTTGCCGCGGTACTGATAAGCGCATCCGTATTCACTTCATGCGGCAAGGAAGCAGCCGCTATACCCGGATTCAAGGAGATATCCGATGACGGCGTTTCATACGACCTTTTCGTTCCCGACGAGTGGGTGAGCGACATATCGACCGGTGTAACTGCCGCTTATTACAGCGCTATCGACCCGTCAAACATCTCCGTTATGGCGTTTGAGCTTGACAAAGAAGTTCGCAGTCTGCCCGAATATTGGGAGACCTACGAGCCGGGACTGAAGGCGGTCTTCCCCGACCTTACATACGTCGGTGAGCCGGAAGAAACCAAGCTAGACGGCGTTCCCGCGATGCAGTATATCTATACCGGCACCATGGCGAACACCAACTACAAAATAATGCAAATCGTATCTATGCATAACGCTCGTGTGCACATCTTCACCTACACCGCCGAGACGGACAAGTATGACGAACACATCGAAGACGTACTTGCAATCCTCGATTACTTCACATTTACCGAATAATGGATAATATTTATTTTGACAACTGCGCCACTACCCCTCTCTGTGCCGAGGCAAAGGATGCGATGTGCGCGGCAATGAGCTTTTACGGCAATCCGTCCTCACTCCACACAATGGGCGTGGAAGCGGAGAAGCTGGTCTCCGACGCACGCCGCACGATCCTCTCCTCACTCGGAGTAAGAGGCATTACCAAGCTCACCGAAAAGCAGCTTATCTTCACAGCGAGCGGCACCGAGGCGGACAACCTCGCCATGTTCGGCACGATGGGAGCAAAGGGGTATAATTCCAAGAAAATAATCATCTCAAACAGCGAGCATCCTGCCATAATGGCACCCGCCGAGGAGCTTGAAAAGGAAGGCTTTACTGTAGTCCGCATACCGACTGTCGGCGGCGAGCCGGACTATGACATGATAGCGCGCGAGGCGGATAAAAATACCGTTCTTGTGAGCTTCATGCTGGTCAACAACGAGACTGGTGCCATTTACGACATAAAGCGCATTTCGGATATAGTCAAAGCCGCGAATCCTGATGTGCTCGTGCATACCGACTGTGTGCAGGGATATATGAACATCCCGTTCACCGAGCGGTCCCTCGGAGCTGATATGATAACGCTCAGTGCGCACAAAATCGGCGGTCCCAAGGGCGTCGGCGCACTTTATGTGAGCGCGGATATGCTGAAGCGCCGACAGATTGCACCGATAATCTACGGCGGCGGTCAGGAATCGGGTATGCGTTCAGGCACGGAAAATCTACTCGGTATCGTCGGCTTCGGCGCGGCGGTAAAGAGCGTGTCCCTTATGCTTGCCGCTTACGCTAAAAACAAAGCAACACTGCGCGAATATATAATCGAGCGGCTGTCGGATGAATCGCGGTTCAGCGGAATCCGCCTCAATATACCGCATTTCGCGGCACCGCACGTTATCAGCATCACACTCCCGAATATCAAGAGCGAGACTATGCTGCACCGTCTCTCGCTTGACGGAGTATTCGTATCAAGCGGCTCGGCGTGCTCGTCCAACACGGGGCATAAGAGTCACGTACTGCGTGCGTTCGGTCTGACCGAGCGTGAGGCGGACTGCACAATACGTGTCAGCCTCGGCGCACAGAATACGCTTGACGAGGTGGAAAAATTCCTTACGTCCCTCGAAAATGCGCTCGGGACTTTAGTGCGGATATAGAACGGTTATTTTAGAAAAATTTATAGACAGGAGATATAAAAAATGAGCTACAAGACAGATTTTATTGAATTTATGGTAAGAAGCGGCGTGCTTCGCTTCGGAGACTTCACCACCAAGAGCGGCAGAAAATCCCCCTACTTCGTCAACACCGGCAACTACAAGACCGGCGCGCAGATGGCAAAGCTCGGCAAATACTACGCCGAGTGCTTAAAGAACAACGTCGGCGACGATTTCGACGTGCTCTTTGGTCCTGCATATAAGGGTATTCCGCTTGCAACCGTGACCGCCTGCTCACTCTTCACCGAGTACGGTATCGACAAGCCCTACTGCTTCAACCGCAAGGAAGCCAAGGACCATGGCGAGGGCGGCAATATGGTCGGCGCAAAGCTGTCCGACGGTGACCGTGTTGTTATCATCGAGGACGTAATCACTGCCGGCACCGCAGTCCGTGAGACTCTCCCCCAGCTCAAAGCGGCGGCTGACGTCAAGGTTGAGCACATGATAATCTCGGTTGACCGCATGGAGCGCGGACAGTCGGGTACTACCGCTATCAAGGAGATTGGCGCGGAGTTCGGCATTAAGGTGCATCCGATTGTTACCGTGCGCGAGATAATCGACCACATGCATAACCGCGAGATCGACGGTACTGTGCCGCTCAACGATGAGGTACGTGAGCGTATGGAGCAGTACCTTGACATGTACTGCGAGAAATAATGAATATTACGCTTCGCTTCGCCGCGCCCTCGGACGCGGCGAAGCTTGTTGAGATATACCGCCCGTATGTAGAGGGAACGACAGTCACATTTGAATATGATACCCCGACTGAAGAGGAGTTCAGCCGCCGTATTGCGGATTTTTCGGCGGATTTCCCCTATCTCATCTGCGAATCGGACGGAGAGGTGATCGGCTACGCATACGCGCACAGATACGGTGAGCGGTTTTCGTTCCGTTTTTCCACAGAGCTGTCGATATATTTAGCCCCGTCCGCACGCGGCAAGGGTATCGGCAAGCGGCTCTACGGCGCGCTTATTGATCTTCTCACATTGATGGGTTATAAGAATCTCTACGCGCTTGTGAGCTGTCCGAATCCCGAGAGCTTCGCGTTTCACGAGGCGTTCGGCTTCAAGGAAGTCGGGCGCGCAAGCGGTGTCGGCTACAAATTCGGGAAATGGATAGACCTTGTGACGCTGGAGCTTGCCGTCGGCGAGAAGTGCAACACCTCGGACAGCACATTATGGCGTGCTTGCCCCAAGCGCATCGGCGAAATTGACGCCGAGCCGGTACTGCGCAAATATGCGCTGTGTGAGCGGTAAGATTGAGGTTTGTCGGTATGTTTGACGCTTCGAGCTATACCGGCAGGCAAGGCAACGCCTTGCAAGGAGCATCGACATTCGAAGCATCACCCGCCATACAAACAGCAATTCCCCCAAACAGAAACAAAACAACCGACTGACAATCAGTCGGTTGTTTGTTTTTATTTAGCCTCTCCGTCCGTGCGGGACTCCTTGAGCTTCTTCAAGTTGTTAAGCTCGTTAATGAACGCATCCGCCTCGTTAAACTCGCGGTAAACCGAGCAGAAGCGTATGTACGCGACGTCATCAAGCTCGCGGAGCTTTGCCATGATACGCTCGCCGATCTCCACGGTCGATACCTCAATACGGTGACCGTTTTTGAAATCGGCTTCCATTCCGGCGACGATGTCTTCCATTTGCTCGTCTGTGACCGGACGCTTCTGGCAGGCTTTTTTTATACCGTTCATTATCTTGTCACGGTCAAATGCTTCTCGGCTGTTGTCGCGCTTGCAGACAACAAGTGCGCCGCGCTCGACCGTTTCATACGATGTAAATCTGTGCTGACAGTTAAGGCACTCTCTGCGGCGGCGTATACTGCGCTCATCGTCTATGGGGCGAGTGTCAAGTACCTTATCCTCGTTACATCCGCAGATGGGACATTTCATAGCTTAAACCATGCCTTTCTTGTGCCGCAGATCACGTCCGCGACAGGGGATAGTCACCGCTTACGGTGATCGTTGATGTTATTATTATAGCATGAAGTAAACTTTTTTTCAACCCCTTTACCGATTTTTTCTTATACAAAATCGCACAAAAATCACACAAATTTTCGCATGTGCGATTATACTGTAGTATCAACACAAAGGACGGTGATCGCCATAAATCCTCTGATCGGAATTACCACGTCGTCTAACTATGACGGCAACTTTTTCCTGCGCAGACAGTACTGCAGTGCGGTACTGCGCGCCGGCGGAATACCCATTATGCTCCCACCGGTAGGTCGCCCCACCGCGGCACTCGGCATCGTTGATGGAATCCTCCTCTCGGGCGGCGGAGACATCGCCCCCAGACTGTGCGGTATTACCGACTACGATCCCATGCTGCTTTTTGAGGTGTTCCCCGAGCGCGACGAGTACGAATTAGAGCTTGCCTCGCTCGCGTATGAGCGCGATATACCGATACTCGGTATCTGCCGCGGTGTGCAGGTGCTGAATGCCACGCTCGGCGGAAGCCTGCATTTCGATATTCCGGGGCACAGACAGACGCTCTCGCGCGAACAGCCTTCGCACAGCGTAATCGTCGCTCCCGGCTCACTGCTGCACCGTCTTGTCGGTGCATGCGTGCTTGAAGTCAACAGCTTTCATCATCAGGCCGTTGATAAACCGGCAGAGTCGCTCAGGGTATGCGCCCATGCCGAGGACGGCCCCGCCGAGGCGCTCGAAGCGCCCGACAAGCGGTTTTGTCTTGGCGTACAGTGGCATCCCGAGCATATGAGTGGCTTTGCCGCCGATGTGCTGTTTGCCGCGCTATGCGCGGCGGTTTGCATGGAGCGGTAGCTTATTGTTTGTAGGGGAGTTTGGCGCTCCGATTATCGAGAGCGTTCCCCTCGAAGCTTTAGCCAAACACTCTATGAGCGTATGCGTATAATAAAGCTTTTGCGGTGAGCTTTAGCACATCTTCGATGTGCTACGAAAAGCGACTCGTTCTCCTATACAAACAATCCTCGCTCACAAAAAAGCCGTCTGACTTTTAATCAGACAGCTCTTTGAGATGCGGTTATTTTCTTATAAACATCTGTGTCCAATAATTTCCGGCCTTGACGTAACCAACCCCTATGTGCGTGAACGACGCATTAAGTATGTTTGCACGGTGTCCGGATGAGTTCATCCAAGCGTTGACTACCGCCTGCGGTGTTCTTTGACCGTACGCGATATTTTCACCTGCGCTTCGATAAGATATACCGAAGTTTTTTATCATCTGAAACGGTGAGCCGTAAACGGGACTTGTATGGGAGAAGTATTTGTTATCTCTCATATCCTGCGATTTGTACCTTGCGACGCGGCTAAGCTCCCAATCGTGCGTCAGCGGCTTCAAACCGCTCTTGGCACGCGCCTCGTTTACAAGCCGCACCACCTCGCTCTCGTAATTCGCAACCGTCCCATCAAGAGTCGGGATATTGAGCACCTGCCCCGGATAGATCAGATCATAGTTTACTATCTGCGGATTCGCCGCCTTTATCTCGCTTAATCCGACTTGGTATTTAAGGGCGATCTTCCACATGGTATCACCTGACACCACCTTGTGAGTGGTCGCCGCGCTTGTACCCGTTATAAGCATTGCCGCCGTCATCGCGCCGACAATTGCGTACAATAAAAATCTTTTCATTTGCCTATACCTCCATCTGTGCATTGATGACAAATTGCTCGCATGCATTTGCACGCTACTCGTCATCATCACCAACATTATACCATAATTCGTCCTATTTTGCAAATGTAATATAAGGAAGGTATCATGAACCTTTACGACCTTTTTTCAATGTGCATATCCATCCCGTACCTACAGACCGGCGGCTCTGCCAACTACGCCATACTGCGCGAGGGACGTGTACTGTACATATTTTTTGAAGCCTCCTCCGGTCGCAATGATTGGCGTATAAATTTCAATTTTCCGGCAAAGGCTTACAAGCGAATGGGGCATACGGTCTGGTTTGCGCATCGCGGGTTTCTCGACACATGGAAGGAGCTGGAGGCGGTGCTTGCTGACAAAATCGCCGACCGCACAGTCAAAAAGCTCGTAATCACCGGCTACTCCCACGGTGCGGCACTCGCGGTGCTTTGCCACGAGTACGTCTGGTATAACCGTCCCGATTTGCGCGAGACGCTTGACGGCTACGGCTTCGGCTCGCCGCGAGTCTTTTGGGGAATAAAAAATGCCGAGTTAAGTCGGCGCTGGAAGCGGTTTAATGTGATACGCAATATTGACGACATAGTCACTCATCTGCCTCCCACCGCCCTCGGTTACAGACACGTCGGGACGATGATAAAGCTCGGTTCTCGCGGTAATTACTCCCCCGTTGATGCTCACCGACCTGAAAATATCCTCCGCGAGCTTCGGATATATCGGGATGAGTGATGGGGTTGATTTGCCAATCGTTTTACGCTTCGTTTATGGCAACTCCCAAGCGGCTCAGCCGAGGCTTGAGGGGGTGGAGGGGGAGCACGCATCGGCGTTTGAGAGCAGTGGCTCCCCCTCCCGAGTGGCGGCAAAGCCGCCGCGAGCAATACGGCAGGCAGCGCAAAGCGCCGCAAGGAGCATCGACAATCGAAGCATTAATTCCTCCCAATTACCAACAAAAAACCGGTGCCGCTTGCACGGCACCGGTTCAATTTAATCATCCTTGCGGTTGTATACCGACTTCGGGTTGACGATCTCACGCCAATCGAGTCCGCCCGTGTCGAGGGCACATACAAGCACCTCGGCTGTCGCAATATTCGTCGCAACCGGTACGTTATATACATCGCACATGCGAAGAAGATTGTGCTCCTCCTCATTGAAAACGACATCCTTCGAGGTGTCGCGGAAATATATGAGCAGGTCTATCTCGTTGTATGCAAGGCGCGAGGTGATCTGCTGTGTTCCGCCCTGGGAGCCGGCAAGGAGCTTCTCTATTTTCAGTCCCGTTGCTTCTGTTATATATTTACCGGTGATGCCCGTAGCACACAGATTGTGCTTGCAAAGTATACCGCAGTATGCAATACAGAACTGCGTCATTAATTCCTTCTTCTTGTCGTCGGCAATAATAGCTATTTCCATTTGTATCTCCCTTTCATTGATAATCCGAAGCTTTTGTCGTTTTTATATCATTCCGAGCAGACGTTTGATCTGCCCTTTTGTTTTGACTCCCTTGAAGCCGTGAAACAGCGGTACGTACATCCCCTCAAGCCTGCTTGCGATATTGTCAAACGCCGCACGTGCATTTGAACTCTTCAGCTGGCACGCAAGCCGTCCGGTTTCTGCACCGACCATTAACTCGCGCTCATACGGCACGATTCCGCAAAGCTGTATAAAGGTTCTGTCGATTATTTCATTTATTCCCGGCCGTTCTCCGGCAAGCGCCGCCGCTAAATCAAAGCTGTTTATGAGCAGTCTTTGATTCATTATGTGATTCCTTGTCAAATACTCGCCCGTCTGCCCCGCCGCACGAATACTCGACGGCTGATGAGATGCAACTATGATCGCACTCTCGACCACGCCCGATTCGAGCACCGCAGGCACTCCGAGAGAACCCGGCGTGTCAAGCAGTATGTGGTCAAACGCTTCATAGTCAAGCGCATCCTCGATGATCCCCGAAAATTCATCAGCGGTGATATCCCGTCCGCCCTTATACGGCGCCGCGGCAAACCACAGATTTTCCGAGCGTGTATCACGAAGAAGCACGCGCGATATATCGGTACGCCCTTTCGCGGCATCGTAGAGATCATACATAATATCGTTTTCGACTCCGAGCAAAAGGTCAAGGCAGCGCATATCGAAGTCGCAGTCACACAGCAGCACCTTTTTTCCACGCACGGCAAGTGACATGGCAAGATTTGCCGCAACGGTAGATTTTCCGACTCCGCCCTTGCACGAAGTTATTAGTGTTATCTTTGCCGTTTTTCTGTCCTCCACCTATCCGCGCGTGACGGATGCATGCGCTTATTGCTGTCACGTGCAAAAAATGTCAACAAACAACAAGACCGTTCATTTTACATGGCGGTTTTGTTGTGAATTACATATTGGCTAATGTGACACTAATATGATACCATGATTTTGTAGTTTCTGTCAATACCTCACAGCGAATTTTACGCAAAAAAAATGAATTTTTACATTTTCGACAAAAATTTAGGAGTTTTTTTATTAATTGCACAATCTGACACCTCCTTGCTCCTTATTTGTTCGCATTTTGTAGAAAAAATCGGCATTATTATTGCAGAATATTTACAAAATACTTATTGTAATCAGCCGCGAAATGTTGTATAATTATCGTAATGGTGTATTATTATAATTAATATTATAAAATATCTTAAAAACTGTACATCGCAAAGGAGACACAAAATGATTAAGGAAAACATGAATTTCATCAAACAGTTCGATCCCGAGGTTGGCGAGGCTATCGAAAAGGAATACGCCCGTCAGCAGAGAGGTCTTGAGCTTATCGCGTCCGAGAATGTCGTTTCCCCTGCTGTCATGGCAGCTATGGGCACCGTTCTCACCAACAAGTACGCCGAGGGTTATCCCGCAAAGCGTTACTACGGCGGATGCGAGTGCGTAGATATCGCGGAAAACATCGCCAGAGAGCGTGCATGCAAGCTCTTCGGTGCTGAGCATGCAAATGTACAGCCCCACTCCGGTGCGCAGGCTAACACCGCCGTATATATTGCACTTCTTCAGCCCGGCGATACAGTTCTCGGCATGAACCTCGCACACGGCGGTCACTTAACGCACGGAAGCCCCGTGAACATCTCCGGTCTTCTCTACAACTTCGTTCCTTACGGCGTCGAGGACGACGGAAGAATCGACTACGACAAGGTTGAATTTCTTGCAAAAGAGAACAAGCCGAAGCTGATCGTTGCAGGCGCATCCGCATATCCGCGCGTTATCGACTTCAAGCGTCTTTCCGAAATCGCAAAGAGCGTCGGCGCTTACCTCATGGTCGATATGGCTCATATCGCGGGACTTGTTGCGGCGGGCGTTCATCCCAGCCCCGTTCCGTACGCCGACATCGTTACCACCACAACACACAAGACACTCCGCGGTCCGAGAGGCGGTATGATCCTCTGCCGCGAGGAGCTTGCAAAGATTATAGATAAGGCGATATTCCCCGGCACACAGGGCGGCCCCCTCATGCATGTTATCGCATCGAAGGCGGTCTGCTTCGGCGAGGCACTTAAGCCCGAATTTAAGGCATATCAGGAGCAGATCATCAAGAACGCAAAGGCGCTTGCAGATGCTCTTGTCGCCGAAGGCTTCGATCTCGTATCGGGCGGCACGGACAACCACCTCATGCTTCTCGACCTGCGTTCCATGGGTATCACCGGTAAGCAGCTCGAAAAGCAGCTTGACGAGGTATACATCACAGTCAATAAGAACGCAATCCCGAACGATCCCGAATCTCCGTTCGTAACCAGCGGCGTGCGTATCGGTACTCCGGCAGTCACCTCGCGCGGTCTTAAGGAAGATGACATGAAGGTCATCGCTCACCTTATCAAGCTCGCGGCAACCGATTTCGAGAACTCCGCCGACTACATCCGCGCCGAAGTTACCAAGATCTGCGACAAATATCCGCTCTACGAAGGGAAATATAATATATAGCAGGCACAGCCGCGCCTTCCGCTCCGAGCGTTGATGCTCCCACGCGGTGCGGTGCGCC
>JAZRAB010000024.1:0-23947 GCA_045634345.1 Candidatus Flemingiibacterium sp.
GCGCCGCGTGGGAGTTGCGATATTCGAAGAAGTAAACGCCCGATAAACAATAATTTAAGCCTTATTTTGCGAGATGTTGTGTAAAAACCGACCTCTCGCAAAATAAAAATTACGATAATTTACAATTACCCCTTGAAGCGAAGATTGAAAAGTGATATAATTTTTAATGAATAATAATATATCCGAGGAGTGCCGTCATCAAATGAAAAAAGTAATGATAAATATAAAGTCGGCGCATTTTACGCCGAACGATAATTATATAAAGAATGTTTCCGTTGTGGATGTTTTTGCACCAGAGAACTTTGACTCTGTGGATGCACAGCGCATTGATGTTGATTACGAAGGACGTCTATTTATAAAAGACGGAAGACTTACCGTTGAATACGACGAGTCGGAATTGACAGGAATGACAGGCGCGACTACCGCAATTTCATTTGCGCTCGATGAACCGGGAATCGTTGTTATGAGCCGTTCGGGGACGGTGCGCGGTTCGCTCTGCTTCGAGAAAGGCTCTCGCATTGACTGCGTGCAGGATACGGGTGAAATGATACTTTCGTTTGTCGTTGATACCGAGGCTCTCCAAAACGACATTCATGAAGACGGCGGTGAGCTTAAAATAAGCTATTGCATGGAATTTCGAGGCAGCCCCGTACAACGCTCACTTATGCACATATCGGTAAGCGCCTCATGAGTACATCTGTAAAAAAAGCAATAAGCGCCGCACAGTTTAAGGGAGAGTTCAAACGAATTAAGCCAGGCGCATATCTTTTCTACGGAAGCGAAAACTTCCTTAAGCTGCGCGAGCTTCAGTCAATACGTGAACGAATATGTGCGGATGAGAATTTTGAAGTGTTTAATCACTTTGTATTTACGCGCGACAATTACAGTGCCGATGCACTTTACTCGGCGGTGATGTCGATGCCGATGATGAGCGAGTTCAAGCTTGTCGAGATATATGAGCTTCCGTTCGCCGAGTATCGAAAAAAAGAGGATACTGAGGGACTTGAATCCGCACTTGCCGCCGCCGAAGACAGCGAAGATACGGTGCTTATTATCTACACAACTCCTGAAAATTTTGATCCCGGAGATGCAAAATCGCCGTCTGCACTGATGAAGCTTTTTTCAAAATATGCAACGCCGGTCGAGTTTGCACACGAGTCTACGGGACGTATCGTGCAGTGGGTGCAGAAGCATTTTGCCGCCGATAAGATAATCGCCGAGCCGATGGAATGTAATTACCTTGTTGAAATGGTGGGGCATGACATGACCACGCTTTCCGGGGAGATATCAAAGCTTTGTGCGTATCTGCATCAAAAGGAACGCGACAAGCTTCAAAGAGTTGACATAGAGCTTATTTGTCCGCACAACAAGGAGATCGGAGCGTTTGAATTTGCAGACGCAATTCTTGACGGAAACAATGAAAAGGCGTTCTACATCCTTGGCGACATGAAGATGAAAAATGAACCGGTACCGGTAATACTCGGCAGTATTATTAAAATTTACACCGATCTTTATGCGCTCAAGCTTTGCCTCGATGCCGGTGTATCATCCGATGACGCGGCAAAGAGAATCGGTCTTCATCCGTACGTTGCGAAGATGCGTATGGCTAAAGCCAAATCATGCGATAGGCAGGCACTTGATGCTATAATCGAGCTTTGCGCGGGTACGGATGCGGCGCTTAAGTCTAGTGCGCTTGATGATTATATTTTGCTTGAACGGTTGATAGTTCAGGCATCACAATATCGAAGAAGGAAAGTTTTTTAAGTTGAGTGATAAATTAAAGATTGATATTCCCATCGCAGTCGAAGGGAAGTACGATAAGATAAAAGTAGCTTCGGTTGCCGATGCGCATATTATAACGACCGACGGCTTTGGCGTGTTTGCTTCTGAAGAAAAAGCGGCACTTATACGCCGCCTTGCCGCGCCGCGCGGTATAATCGTACTAACCGATTCCGACGGCGCCGGGCTTGTCATACGAAATTATTTCAACCGAGTTCTAAAAAAGGACAAGCTGTATCATTTGTACATTCCCCAAATCGAGGGTAAGGAAAAACGAAAAAAATCCCCGTCCAAGGAGGGGATTTTAGGCGTCGAGGGTATGGAGACTGAGCTTATAAGGTCGCTTCTTTTGCCGTTTGCAAACGGAAATGAGATTAAGAGTAAATACGAAATCACAAAAACAGATTTTTTTGCCGACGGTATTTCGGGCAGAGACGAATCCGCAAAGAAACGCGCGAGACTTTGCCGCTATCTCTCGCTTCCTGATAATATGTCGGCAAACGCTCTGCTTGCGGCGATTAATTTGCTTGGCGAAACGGATAAATACAAGGAGTTTTTGAAACATGACAGAGAAGATTAAAGAGCTGTTTATTAAATACCGCGAGCTTATCATGTACATCATATTCGGCGGACTTACTACGGTCGTCAGCTTCGTTTCCTACTATGGATTTCTTTGGCTGGGAATGCATTATATCGTGGCACAGGCATTGTCGTGGGTGCTTGCGGTTGTATTTGCTTTTGTCGTTAATAAGATATTTGTGTTTGAAGACCGCGATAATACTCCGGCGGCACTCTTTCGTCAGATATGGCAGTTTGTCAGCGTAAGAATTGCATCCGGAGTCCTTGAAACTGCACTTTTATGGCTGCTTGTCGATATTCTTGGCTTTGGAGAGGGAATCGCAAAGATTCCGGTTGCGGTTTTGACTGTAATCATCAACTATATTGCATCAAAGCTGCTTGTTTTCAGAAAAAAGAGATAGTTTTGAGGTGAATTAACCATGAAGTTGAAGTTTACTGTTGAGGGCATGAGCTGTGCTGCTTGCTCGGCTTCGGTCGAGCGTGTGACGCGACGAATTGAGGGCGTGAACGAGGCAAGCGTGAATTTGCTTGCAAAGACGCTCGTTGTTGATGCAGACGAATTGCCTGAACTTTCAGACAAGATATGTGCGGCGGTTGCAAAGGCGGGATTTTCTGCATTGCCTATGATCGAAGAAAAGGCGAAGCAACCACTAGCAAAAAACGACAAGAAAAACGATGGTGAGGCTTCTGCGTCGTGCACTATGAATGTGCGGTTGTTTGTGTCAATAGGTTTTCTTGCTGCTCTTATGTATCTCTCAATGGGGCATATGATTGGTCTGCCGGTACCGCAAATATTTCACGGGAGTAAAAATGCGCTTGTATTTGCATTTGCGCAGTTTATTCTGACATTGCCTGTACTGTACCTTAACCGTAAATTCTACATTGTCGGCTTCAAGGCACTGTGGCACCGCTCACCTAATATGGATTCGCTTGTTGCTGTAGGCTCTGCGGCGGCAGTTGTTTACGGTGTTGCGGCGATATTTATGATAGGCTACGGCCTCGGACACGCAGACATAGAAACTGTGGAATATTATTCATCGAATCTTTATTTTGAATCGGCATCTATGATTTTGACGCTCGTTACTGTAGGGAAATATCTCGAGGAACGTTCCAAAAATAAGACCGGTGCGGCAATTGAGCGTTTGACTAAGCTTGCTCCCGACACTGCAACTGTGGAGCGCGGCGGACGTATGATAGAAATAAAGGCGACCGAGCTTGTCGTTGGCGATATTATTGTTATTCGCCCCGGGCAGTCACTGCCTGCTGACGGCGTTATAGTTGAGGGAAGCTCATCACTCGACGAAGCGGCGCTTACCGGAGAATCGATACCGGTTGAAAAGACGGTGGGCGATTTTGTTATGACCGCTACCATAAACAAAAACGGCAGTTTCAAATACCGTGCCGAAAAAGTGGGCGGCGAGACTGCGCTTGCTAAAATAATCGAGCTTGTGCGAGATGCCGGAGCGACAAAAGCTCCGATAGCGAAGCTTGCCGACAAGGTAAGCGGCGTTTTTGTACCGATTGTAATGGCGATAGCACTTGTTACTTTTACTGTATGGATGTTGCTTGGGGAAAGCTTCGATTTTGCACTCTCGTGCGGTATTTCCGTGCTCGTTATCTCTTGTCCATGTGCGCTTGGACTTGCAACTCCGGTTGCGGTTACAGTTGCTATCGGTCGTATGGCAGAGAGGGGAATACTTGTAAAAAGTGCGGAGGCACTCGAGGTTTTACACGAGGTTAAGGTGGTTGCGCTTGATAAGACAGGCACCGTAACGCAAGGCAAGCCGAGTGTCACCGATGTCATTTCCGCTGATGAAGCGAAGCTTCTTCGTCTTGCGGCATCGCTTGAAGCGCCGAGCGAGCATCCGCTTGCCGGAGCTATAATCGAATACTGCGATAAAAACGCTGTAAAGGCAGAAACAATTACGGAATTTGTGGCAGTATCCGGACGCGGCGTAACCGCTGTTATTGACGGTAAGCGAGCTTTTGCAGGGAACGCTATATATATGCAAGAGCAGGGAGTTGATATAGGTGAATCTCAATCAACGATTGATTCGCTTGCCGCAGCAGGCAAAACACCGATGCTGTTTGCGTTAGATGGAACGCTTGCCGGTATTATTGCTGTTGCCGATGTGATAAAGCAGGATGCGCATAGCGCAGTGAAAAGGCTTGGCGAGATGGGTATTGAGACTATGATGCTGACGGGTGACAACAAAGCAACCGCGGCGGCAATAGCTAAAGAGGCAGGTATAACAAAGGTTATCGCGGAAGTGCTTCCGGCTGACAAAGAGCGTATCGTTGCATCGTCGATGGCTGACGGAGCAAAGACCGCATTTGTCGGGGACGGTATCAACGACTCGCCTGCGCTCGCACGTGCAGATGTCGGTATAGCGATTGGTTCGGGGGCGGATATTGCCATTGATTCGGCGGATATCGTACTGATGAAGAACGACCTTTCGGACGTTCCTGCGGCTGTAGAATTTTCTCGCCTTACTATACGGAATATCAAGCAGAATCTTTTCTGGGCATTTTTCTATAACACACTCGGAATACCGATTGCCGCCGGTGTTTTATCGGGATTTGGAATTGTATTAAGTCCGATGATCGGTTCTGCGGCGATGAGTCTTTCCTCGTTGTTTGTTGTTACAAATGCCTTGCGGCTTTATCGGGTTAAGGTGTAATTTTAAAATAAAAGGAGATAGTATCATGAAAAAAATCATCAAAATAAACGGAATGCACTGTTCTCACTGTTCGACGCGCGTTGCGAACGCGCTCGCGGAGCTTGGACTTAAAGTGAATGTGACACTCCCCGATGGAATTGCCACTGTTGAGGAGGACAGCATACCGGCAGACGATGTACTGCGCGACGCAATTGAGGATCTCGGATTCGAGGTCGTTGAAATAAAATAATGCAAAAAGAGAGGGACGCTCATCGAGCGTCCCTCTCAAGCTAAAAGGAATTATTTCTGCGGAACAATTACGCCGTAATCACCGTCGTTGCGGCGGTAAACAACATTGACCTCGCCGGTTTGTGAATCGGAGTACAGGAAAAAGCTGTGTCCAAGCAGGTTCATCTGAAGTATTGCTTCTTCTGGGGTCATAGGGCGCAGGGTAAATTCTTTCTTGCGTATGATAGGTTCATCATCAAAGGTTTCTTCGGCGATCTCTTCGGCGATGTTCTCACGCAGACGTTTTTCAAGGCGCGTTTTGTTCTTGCGTATCTGACGTTCAATTGCTGACACCGCGAGGTCGAGGGCATTGCGGAAGGTCTCATCTGCTTCTTCTCCGCGGTATATCATACCGCCCGCCATGATGGTTACTTCGACGCGCTCACGGTTTTTCTGTACGGAGAGTTTGACGGTAGCCGTGGGCTCGTCGCGGAAGAACTTGTCGAATTTGGCAAGCTTCGCTTCTGCAATAGGCTTAAAATCTTCCGGTACGCTTAAATGTCTTCCTACGTAGGTAATGATCATAAACTCTCCACCTTTTATATTTGATTTGCGGTTGGGATGATTTGCACCATCTCTCATCCGCATATATAGTATAACATATTTTGCATAAAAAATCAACATCTTTTGCAAAAACATTTTATAATATTTTGTGAACATTTACCATAAAAATGTTACATTTGATTTTGCAAGAAATCTTGCATTTTTTATTGACAGAAAGCTATTAAATATGGTATAATATAATGTATACGTTTGTTCGTATATTATAAACTTAAACAACTATATATTTTACATAACGGAGGCAATATCATGTCACAGAAACTTCGTGCCGGAATCGTCGGCGCAACCGGTATGGTTGGACAGAGATTTATTACTCTGCTCCAAGATCATCCTTACTTTGAAATCACCGCACTCGCGGCAAGTCCGCGCTCCGCAGGCAAGACCTACGAGGAAGCTCTCGGCGGTCGCTGGAAGCTGCAGACTCCCATGCCCGAGTCGGTTAAAAATATGATCGTTATCGATGCTTCCAAGCTCGATGTTATGGCAGAGAAGGTTGACTTTGTATTCTGTGCCGTCGATATGAAGAAGGACGAGATCAAGGCTCTCGAAGAAGCATATGCAAAAGCAGAGATTCCTGTCGTCTCCAACAACTCCGCTAACCGTTGGACTCCCGATGTGCCGATGGTAATTCCGGAGATAAACGATGCTCATCTTGAGGTTATCGAGGCACAGAAAAAGCGCCTTGGTACAAAGCGCGGCTTTATTGCTGTTAAGCCGAACTGCTCCATTCAGTCATATGTTCCCGCGCTTACTCCCCTTATGAAGTTTGAACCGACCGAGGTCGTTGCTACTACATATCAGGCTATTTCCGGCGCAGGCAAGACATTCAATGAATGGCCCGAAATGATCGACAACGTAATCCCCTATATCGGCGGTGAGGAAGAAAAGTCCGAGCAGGAGCCGCTCCGAATCTGGGGTAAGGTTGAAAACGGCGAGATTGTTAAGGCGACAACTCCTCTCATCACAACACAGTGCATCCGCGTGCCCGTTACCGACGGTCACACAGCGGCTGTATTTGTAAAATTCAAGAATAAGCCCACTAAGGAGCAGATTCTTGAAGCGTGGGCAGAGTATTCGGGCAAGCCGCAGGAGCTTGAGCTTCCGCATGCACCGAAGCAGTTCATTCACTATTTCGAGGAGGATAACCGTCCTCAGGCGAATGTTGACCGCAACCTCGAGGGTGGTATGGCGATTTCTCTCGGAAGACTTCGTGAGGACACACTGTTCGACTATAAGTTTGTCGGTCTTTCGCACAATACTCTGCGCGGTGCCGCAGGCGGTGCCGTTGAGATTGCGGAGCTTCTTTACAGACTCGGATATCTTTCGGCAAAATAAGAGTTTAACGTGAGACATATTATATAGGGCGGGGGCTTGCTCCCGCCGTCTCACTCTTTTTTAGATTTTTCATTTACAAAAACGGAGGACAACCATGAAACAGGATATACTGATAGTAGGCGGCGGCGGACGTGAGCATACGATTGCCGCGACTTTAAAGAAATCTCCCGATTGCGGTAAGATTTATATGGCACCCGGAAACGGCGGTACCGCGGCAATTGCTGAAAATCTGTCGATCAAGGCTACTGATGTCGAGGGCGTTGTTGCGGCGGCAAAGGAAAAGGACGTCGGACTCGTATTCGTCGCTCCCGATGATCCGCTTATGCTCGGCATGGTAGACAGACTCGAAGCCGAGGGAATACGCGCATTCGGTCCACGTGCAAATGCCGCTATAATTGAGGGCAGCAAGGTCTTTTCAAAGGAGCTTATGAAGAAGTACGGTATTCCGACTGCGGATTATGAGGTGTTTACCACATCCGAGGCGGCTATCGCTTATATCAAAGAGAAAAATTCGTTCCCGACCGTAATCAAGGCGGAGGGACTTGCGCTCGGGAAGGGCGTTATCATCGCCGAGGATCTCGCGGCTGCTGAGGCAGGTGTTCATGAGATCATGGATGACAAGGTGTTCGGCGATGCCGGAAACCGCGTTGTCATCGAGGAATTTCTCACCGGACCTGAAGTGTCTGTGCTTGCTTTTACTGACGGCAAGACAGTTGTGCCGATGGTTTCAGCGCAGGATCACAAGCGTGCGCTTGACGGCGACAAGGGACTCAACACCGGCGGTATGGGTACATTCTCACCGAGCCGCATCTATACTCCCGAAATTGCGGAGAACTGCATGAAGACTATCTTCCGTCCGACCGTTGAGGCAATGGCAAAAGAGGGAAGACCGTTCAAGGGCGTTATTTATTTCGGACTTATGATTACCGCAAAAGGTCCGAAAGTTATCGAATACAACGCACGCTTTGGCGATCCCGAAACACAGGTCGTTCTTCCGAGACTGAGGACCGATCTGCTTGCAATAATCAATGCAGTTATTGATGAAAAACTCGATACAATCGAGATTGAATGGGAAGACAACGCTTGTGTATGCGTAGTTGCGGCATCTGGCGGATATCCAACGAAATATGCAAAGGGCTATGAGATAAAGGGACTTGATACACTTGCAGGACGTGATGACATAATGGTATATCATGCCGGTACTGATATTAAGGATGGCAAGCTTGTTACTTCCGGCGGACGTGTGCTCGGTGTTACTGCAAAGGGTGCTAATCTCGATGAGGCGATTGCCAAGGCTTACGATGCAATAAAAGCGGTAGAGTTTACCGACATGCATTATCGCCGCGATATTGGTGTAAAATGAGTACAAACAATCAGGATCTGCTCGCGCTGATCTCCGAGAAAATGCCGGAGCTGTCAAAGGGACAGAAGCAGATAGCATCCTACATGCTTGAGCATTACGACAAGGCGGCGTACATGACTGCGGCGAAGCTCGGGTCAATTGTAGGCGTCTCGGAATCAACGGTTGTGCGCTTTGCCAATGAACTTGGCTTTGAGGGATATCCCGAACTGCAGCATTCGCTTCAGGAGCTTATCAGAACAAAGCTGACCACGCTTCAACGTATCGAGATAACCAATGACCGTATCGGCGATGCTGATCTTCTCGAAAAGGTGCTTGTGTCCGATATTGATAAAATACGCCGCACACTTGACGAGATCGACCGTGAGAGCTTCAATAACGCCGTCGATGCTATGATCGGCGCTAAGATGATATACATTATCGGTATGCGCTCATCCTCATCTGTTGCAAGCTTTTTGTATCACTATCTGAATCTTGTTTTTCCGCATGTAAGACTTGTTCGTACAACAAGCGGTTCGGAAATATTCGAGCAGATTCTCCGCATATCCTCGGAGGATGTAATAATCGGTATCAGCTTTCCGCGTTATTCAAAGCGCATTATCAACGCGCTTGAATATGCAAAATCGCAATCGGCGCATGTAATCGCACTTACCGATAGTGCCGCATCCCCGATTGCATCACATGCGGATGATCTTCTTCTTGCCAAGAGCGATATGGCATCGTTTGTCGATTCACTTGTAGCTCCGCTTTCTATAGTCAATGCGCTTATAGTTGCAATCGGGAAAAAGAAGCATGCAGAGCTGGCGGAGACCTTCGAGCGCCTTGAAAATATTTGGGATGAATATGAGGTGTATGAGAAATCTGACACTTCACCTCATACAAAATAATCGGATTATCGTATGAAAAATATAACAATAATCGGCGGAGGCGCCGCGGGAATGACCGCGGCGATCTTTGCATCGGAAGCAGGGGCAAAGGTCACGATCATTGAGCGAAATGACCGTCTTGGCAAAAAATTGCTTATCACGGGCAAGGGACGCTGTAACCTAACAAACAACAGTGATATTAATACCCATATTGAAAATACACCGACCAATCCTCGCTTTATGTACACGGCGCTGAATAATTTCACGCCGCAGGATGTTATGGGATTCTTTGAATCTCTCGGAGTTCCGCTCAAGACGGAGCGTGGGGATCGCGTATTTCCTGTGTCCGATAAAGCAGGAGATATATGCGGCGCGCTGAAGAGACGTTTGAACCGTCTCGGCGTGGAGATTGTAACTGCGCGTGTAACCGATATTGCCGTAAAAGGCGACGGATTCTCCGTGAGCGCCGGCGGTGATGTATATCATGCCGATGCGGTTATACTCGCAACCGGCGGTGCATCGTATCCGCTGACCGGCTCTACGGGTGACGGATACAAATTCGCACAAAACCTCGGGCATACTATTGTTGCTCCCAAGCCCTCACTCGTTCCGATTGAGTGTTCGGAAAAATGGGTGAAGGAAGCAATGGGGCTTTCTCTGCGGAATGTGTCGCTGACGGTAATGGACGGTGATAAAGAGGTTTATTTTGAGCAAGGGGAAATGCTTGTCACCCATTTCGGAGTCTCTGGCCCCCTTGTACTGTCGGCATCGAGCCATATGAAGGGGCTTGGCACAAAGAAATACGGGTTGTTCATAGACCTCAAGCCGGCGCTTGATTTTGAAACGCTTGATAAGCGCCTGCAAGGAGACTTTTCAAAGAATATCAACCGAGATTTTATTAATTCGCTCGGTGAACTGCTTCCGTCAAAGTTAATTCCTATTGTCGTTAGATTGTCGGGCGTAGACGGACGGCGTAAATGCAACTCGATAACCAGAGAGGAACGTCATGGACTTGTATCACTTTTAAAGGCGCTCCCTCTTACTGCAGTCAAATTCCGTCCGATTGATGAGGCAATAATAACTTCCGGCGGTGTAAACGTAAAAGAGATATCGCCTAAAACTATGGAATCAAAGATAGTTCCGGGGCTTTATTTTGCAGGTGAGGTCATTGACGTTGATGCATACACGGGCGGATTTAATCTGCAGATCGCATTTGCCACCGCGCGGCTTGCGGCGGAATCTGCCGCTTCTGAGTGGTAAAAAACAATGGATAGGAGAAAATCGATGAATAAAATTGCAATTGCTCTTGACGGTCCGAGCGGCGCCGGTAAAAGCTCGCTTGCAAAGGAGATATCAAAGCGTCTTGGTATAGTATACCTCGACACGGGGGCGCTTTACCGTACAGCAGGACTTTATGTGCGCAGAAATGACGTTGATCCTCACGATGAAGAAGCGGTCAAGCCGTTGCTTGCCTCGCTTGACATTGACGTTGTGATAGAGGACGGCGTACAGCAGGTATATCTTAACGGCGAGCGTGTAGGTGACGCAATACGCACTCCTGAAATGTCGATGTATGCTTCAGCTGTTTCAGCGCTTCCTGCAGTGCGCGCCTTTCTTCTTGATACACAGCGTGGGTTTGCACGCCGTTCATCTGTTATCATGGACGGACGCGATATAGGAAGCGTTGTTCTTCCCGATGCGGATGTTAAAATATACCTTACTGCGAGTGACGAGGTTCGTGCAATGCGCCGCACCAAGGAGCTGCTTGCAAAAGGGCAGAGCGTCACATTTGAAGAGGTCCTTTCGGATATGAAAAAGCGCGACCATGCGGATTCCACCCGCGCCGTTGCTCCTGCAATCAAACCCGAGGATGCGATAACGCTCGATAACAGCGAGCTTGATGAGGAAGGAACGGTTGTACGTGCGCTTGAAATAATTGCCGAGAAGACCGGTTGGAAAGCAGGCGAGTAAATGAACGCATACGTATGGATTAAAAAGAATCTGCAGGGACTAATTTCGTGGTTTTTCCAGATTCACGTTCACGGAAGTGAGAATGAGCCGCAGGACGGCGGATATCTTGCTATTGCAAACCATATCAGCTATATTGATGTCCTTGTCATGGCTGTTGCTCTTAAGAGGCAGATACGCTTCATGGCGAAAAAAGAAGTATTCAAGGTTCCGCTGATAGGCCGCATTGTCAAATCGGCAGGTGCGTTTCCTGTTGACAGAAAGGGAAGCGCCGTTGCGCCTATAAAAAAATCTATTGCACTTCTCGAATCGGGCGAAGTTGTTGGTATGTTTCCGCAGGGACACCGGTTCAGAAATCGTAAATTTGACACGACCAAGGATGAAATCAAGGGCGGTGCGGCAATGGCGACTTAGCGCGCCGGAGTGCCGGTCTTGCCGATGTTTATTGCAACAAAAAAAGACCGCGTGCTTCCTTTTCGCAGAATAGACATTTATGTCGGCAAGCCGATTGAATATGCTGAATTTGGATTTGAGAAGGGCGGCAGCGAGGAATATTCCCGTGCGTCTGAGGTTATGTTCGACCGAATTTCCGCACTTATGCCGGAGGAGAGAAGAAGCAAATGAGCGTTACCGTTGCAAAGCTTGCGGGATTTTGCTTCGGCGTGTCCCGTGCCGTCGATACCGTTGAAGATGCAATAAAAGCGGGCGGTACAATTTATACGCTCGGAAAACTCATACACAATCCGGGATTTATACGTGACCTTGAGTCGCGCGGAGTACGTGTGATTGATGCTGATGAGATTGAAGCGGCTGCTGCAAGTGCAACTGCGGAAAATCCGACGGTTATCTGCACACGTGCGCATGGAATCACTGCGGAGCTTGATGAGCGTCTTTGTGCACTTGCCGCCGGGAATCCATACTTTACTGTACGCGACTGCACATGTCCGTATGTGAAAAAAATACACAATATAGCGCGCGATGAGACGAATGAAAACACCGTTCTTTGTGTGCTTGGTGACAGCTCTCACCCGGAGGTGCAGGGTATTGTCAGCTATGCGCGATGTGAATATGTTATCTCAACAACGGCGGAAGGACTTGTTAAGGAATTGAGCGCCGTCAATATTACCAACAAACAGCCGGTTTTGGTAGCGCAAACCACTCAAAACTTATTAGAATGGAAAAAAACTATAAAAATTTTTGAAAAACTATATACAAATCCGAAAATTTATGATACAATATGTAGTGTAACAGAAAATAGGCAGGATGAAGTCTTGAAGCTATCCCGAAAAATGGATATGATGATTATTATTGGCGGCAAAGAGAGTTCAAACACGAACAAGCTCTATGACATCAGTAAGCAAAATTTACCCCTTTCCTTTTTGATTGAAGATGCTTCCTCCATTCCGCTCGAGTATGTTAAACCCCATATGAAGGTGGGAATTGCCGCAGGAGCTTCAACTCCCGGCAAAATTATTCAGGAGGTTCAAACTATAATGAGCGAGAACATTGAAAAAACATTTGAAGAGATGCTTGACGAAAGCATCAAAACCATCAAGAACGGTGACCGTATCACAGGCGTGATTACACAGGTTTCCGAAAACGAGATCCAGGTCGAGATCCCCGGCGTAAAGTTCACCGGTATCATTACATACGATGAACTTACCGATGATCCTGCAGTTAAGCTCTGCGAGCTTTATAAAGTAGGCGATGAGATCGAAGCAAAGGTTCTTAAGGTAAACGATGCAGAGGGTACTGCGGCACTCTCCAAGAAGAAGATTGACATTGATAAGAACTGGCAGGTAGTCGTTGCTGCTTCGGCGAACGGCGAAGTCATTGATGCTAAGATCGTCGATGTTGTAAAGGGCGGTATTATCGGTCTTTGCGACGGCGTTCGCGTATTCATCCCCGCATCACAGTCCGGTCTTCCCAAGGACGCTGATCTTGCAACCCTTAAGGGTGAGACCAAGCAGGTTAAGATCATTGATATTAACGAGCAGAGAAAGCGCGTAGTCGCTTCTATCCGCATCGTTGAAAGAGAAGCAAACAAGGCAAAGCGTGACGCATTCTGGGCACAGGTCGAGGAAGGTCAGCAGTACCGCGGTGAGGTTAAGAGCCTTATGAGCTACGGTGCATTTGTTGATCTCGGCGGCGTTGACGGTATGGTTCATTCCACCGAGCTTTCCTGGAGAAGAATCAAGCATCCCTCCGAGGTTGTAAACATCGGCGATGTTATCGACGTAACCGTTAAGGCGGTCGATAAGGAAGCAAAGAGAATTTCTCTTACCTACAAGGCTCCCGATCAGGATCCTTGGAAGATTTTCACCGAAAAGTATGCAGAGGGCGACGTTGCAACTGTTAAGGTTGTATCCCTCATGGACTTCGGTGCATTTGCAGAGGTTGTTCCCGGTGCGGACGGTCTTATCCATGTTTCGCAGATCAGCCTTGATAAGATCAACAAGCCTGCTGACGTACTCAAGGTAGGCGATGAGGTTGAGGCTAAGATTACCAAGATCGATCTCGATAACCACAAGATCAGCCTTTCTATCAAAGCACTTCTCATTCCCGAAACTCCTGCAGAGGACGAAGCAGTTGAGGAGATTGCTGAAGTAGTTGAGGAGGCTGTTGCCGAGGAGGCTCCTGTAGCAGAAGAGGCTCCCGTAGCTGACGCTGAATAATTAAAATAATGATAGAGCTTAATTCAATGCCACTGCATGGCGGCTTGCATTAAGCTCTTGTCATATAACTCGGTATCGAAAGGATATAGTTATGTCATTTGCGACAGGATTTGTAAAGCTCACAAACAAAATATTTCCTGCAGTTGTGCACCCGTTTAATCTTGCCAATGACAAGAAGATGAGTTACGCCGAATGGCAGTTTGAGAAAGGCGAAAGTACAATCGCGTGCTATAAGGGCGTTTTTACACCGGAGGAAATGTTTTTCGGCAAGGAAGTTCTTGACATGGGATGCGGTGCCGCAGGAAAAAGCCTATACTATGCTTCACTCGGTGCGGCACGTGTCGTCGGAGTTGATATTGTAGAGCGATATGAAGTCGAGGCAAATGCGTTGGCAGAAAAATTGGGGTATTCGGACAAATTCAAGTTTGTGTGTGCCTCTGCCGATGCGTTGCCGTTCCCGGACGAAAGCTTTGATACGGTTATTATGAATGACTTCATGGAGCATATTTCAAATCCCGAGGCGGCACTTGAGGAAGCACGTCGCCTTCTAAAAAAAGACGGACGCATCTTCATCAATTTTCCGCCGTACTATCATCCAACCGGTGCGCATTTAAGCGATACCATCCACATGCCGTGGATCCACATGTTCCTATCCGAGAAACAGCTTATCACCGCATACAAGGAGCTTGTCAAGGGACTGCCTGATGAAAAGGCGCGCCTCGATCTTCGCATTACAACCGAGTCTGACGGTACGGAGCGGCTTGGATATATCAATAAAATGACACTGAAGCGCTTCGGACGTATATTAAAATCGCTCGGCATTACGCCTATTCACTATCATGAAATTCCACTTCGAGCGTATTTCAAGCCGTTTGCGAAGCTGCCGCTTACAAAAGAAATGTTCGTCAAAATGGCGGTGTGCGTTATAGGCAAAAAGTAATAAAATTAAAAAGCTAACAAACAAATTCGCCCGCGTTCTACAATGGAACGCGGGCGAATACTATATATAGGGACGGAAAAGTTTCAATTTTATATCTGACGGTGCATATCAGCAAGGCACTGCTTGCATACGAGCTTGCCCTTGAAGAGAATTACGTCATCCGCATTGCCGCAGAAAAGGCAAGCAGGAACGTATTTTTTGAGTATTATCTTGTCGTCATCGACGAAGATTTCAATAGAATCCTTGTTCTTGATGTCCATCTTATTACGAAGCTCAATGGGGAGCACTATTCTTCCGAGCTCGTCAATTCTGCGGACGATACCTGTCGATTTCATATCGTGTCCTCCTTATTTAAATTGGTTTGATTTCATAGGATTGCTTTTTTAGGATATATAATGACAAATTACCTATGTGTATAAATTTTACCACATATCGGAAATAATGTCAATACATATTTTGGCAAAATATTACACAAATTTCCTGTCGGAGAATTGTGTAAATTGTCGAGAGATAGAAATGGAGAAAAATAATGTTATCATTGGTATTTTCTGTAATATGCATATTTTCGTGCGTCTGGTCGATTTGCGCCGGCACTGCCGCTGAAACAGCATCTGCGCTTCTTGACGGAGCAGGCAGAGCAGTGGAGGTAACACTCGCACTTATGGGAATGATGAGCCTATGGAGCGGCGTAATGACGGTATTTCGTGAAGCCGGGGTGATAAATAAGCTGTCGCACCTTATGGGGCCTGTGATACGGCTCATTTTCAAGAAACCGTCCGACGAAGCAGTTGCGTGTCTCGCGGCAAATTTTCTTGGTATAGGAAATGCGGCAACTCCGCTCGGTATAAGCGCTTTGCAAAAAATGCAGGAAGGGGATGAAGTTGTCACGGATGACGGTATCATGCTTACAGCTTTATGCT
Source organism: Candidatus Flemingiibacterium sp. (assembly GCA_045634345.1). Lineage (GTDB taxonomy): Bacteria > Bacillota > Clostridia > Oscillospirales > CAG-272 > Flemingiibacterium. Next base: position 15,932 of record JAZRAB010000024.1, read on the forward strand.
GCGCTAGCTTTTCACCTATACCGACAACTGTGCTTGCTCTGCGGCGTGCATCCGGGGCGGCGATGCTTTTTGAACTCCTTCCTGCCATATGGCTCGTTGGTATACTAGGCACAGTAGTTGCTATTGTAACTGTGAAGCTGCTTGCGCTTATAATGCCGCGAGGGGTGAGAAAAAATGCTTGATGGTATTGCGGCGGCTATCGTTCCTTGTGTAATCGCGCTTGCGGCAATAGTGATTCTGACTTCAAAAAAGCCGATGTTTGATATATTTATCGGCGGCATAAAAAGCGGTTTTTCGACTGCTATTGGACTTTTTCCTACACTGTGCGCACTTTGCTGTGCGGTTGCAATGTTCTCATCCTGCGGTGCCTCAGAGGCTATAGCAGTCGTACTCTCTCATGTCGGAGTGCCGGAGGGACTTGCGGGATTCCTTGTGATGCGTCCCGTGTCTGGTGCTGCTTCGACCGCCATGCTCGCGGATATTTTTAAAACCGAGGGAGTTGATAGTCTTACGGGAATTGCCGCGTCCGTGATTATGGCGACATCTGATACTCTCATTTATATCATTTCCGTTTATCATTCGGCGGCAGGAATAAAAAAATCCCGCTTCACACTCGTTGCCGCAGCAGTGTCAATGGCAGTAACAACTGTCGCAGCAATCGTTGTGAGCGGGTGGATGTTCAGTTAGTGTACGGTGAAAGTACGAGGTAATCGCCCATTATGCGTTTGGCGTATGCGATCATATCATCGGGGGTGGCATAGGAGCCGTATAAGCGGCCGGTGCCATGCTTTGCTGCAACGTCGGCGGGATAGTCGCATAAGAAGTAGAGATGCGAATTATAGTAGCTCGGACCATAGAAAAACGCAGTCGGGATGAATTTCGGGGATTCAACATAGGCGGTTCCGTCGCTCATACCCACTATATCGAATGTGAAAAATCCGCCTACCATGTTCTGCCAATACTGCATGGCGGACAGCAGGTTGCCAAGAGAATATATGCAGAGCGTTTCACCGGCATCTGTCTCTATCCATTCGATGGGCTGAAGCACGTGAGGATGATGACCGATTATGACATCAGCACCATTTTCGGCGAGCAGCTTTGCTACTCTGCGCTGTTCATCACTCGGGGTTGAATTGTTCTCATCTCCCCAGTGTATTGAGACGATTACAATGTCGCCAGCATCCTCGGCAAGCGCACATTGACGAATGATATCGGCATCGTTGATGTATGGAACGACCAACTTCGACGATGTGGGAAGTCTAACTCCGTTTGTTTCGTAGGTATAAGAAAGGAATGCAAGCTTTACACCTTTACGCTCGATGACGCGGATATTGTCGAAATCCTCGCGGTCACGGTATCCGCCGATCATCAGGATATCACTCATTTCATCGGATTTCCAAAAGTCAATAGTCGCTTCAAGTCCATTTGCACCTTTATCGCACATATGATTATTGGCGATTCCTACTATATCAAAGCCGATATCGAGAAGATCGCGTCCGAGATCCTGAGGAGAGTTGAAATACGGATATCCCGAAAGTGCAAAGCCGTCTCCGCACATAAGCGTTTCTTGGTTGATAAAAGACAGGTCGAAGCTTGCAATATAGTCAGCGACATCAGCATACATCGGTTTGAAGTTGTACTCGCGTGTGTCAGCATTTGCGCGTTTTCGGGCGTCGATGTATATACATGGATGAATAACATTGTCCCCTGCGGCGAGGAATGAAATTCGAGCGGTCTCGGTCGGCTCGTTGATGGGCGCTTCGGGAATCAACGCCGTTTGTGTGTCATTCGATTGATCGCCGTATTCATATTCTGCCTCGGGGGAAGCGATGCGTGTAGGCTCGCTGTCTGTGTTTGCGCATGCGGTGAGGACAAGCATCAGTGCTGCGAGAGTGAGTGAAATTTTCTTTTGCATGGTGTACCTCGATGCTTTTGGATTGTACTTATTATATATTATATCACAGGATAAAAAATATGTAAACCGATTTTAAAAAAAGGATTGTATTTTTTGTCGAAATATGTTACAATAATAAAAGTAATCGTATAAATGCGTTTTAGCGGCGAAAAGAAAGGATGTTGGCAATGAAGCACTTTTTTATAATAAATCCTGCCGCGGGTAAGGGTGTTGAATCGTCACCGCTTCTTGCTGCAATTAAAGACGCCTGCGAGGTATCATCCGCAGACTACGAAATATACAGAACAAAATCGCGCGGTGACGCCACTTTATTTGTGCGAAACAAAATAAAGCAAAAGCCGCAGAGAGAAACATGGCGTTTTTACGCCTGCGGAGGCGACGGTACGCTTTCCGAGATTGTCAGCGGTGCGGTAGATTCAAATGCGGATGCTTCATCAGGAGCGATACCCGGCGTTGAGGTAGGGTGTATTCCGATTGGCACGGGAAATGATTTTGTTCGCAATTTCACATCTCCGGAGTTTTTCAAAGATATCACAAAGCAGCTTCTTGCCGATACTATTGAGATAGACTGTTACTCCTGCGGAGCAGAACGATATGGGCTAAATATGATAAACATTGGATTTGACTGTGACGTGGTCGTGAAAGCGGCAGAGTTCAAAAAACGCCGTTTTATGCCAAAGAGCCTTGCCTATATTGCCGGCGTAATCGCACTTCTTCGGGATAATCCGGGGCGTGTAATACGAGTGAGACGCGCGGACGGAAGCGAGATTACAAAAGAGTTTCAGCTTGTAAGTGCAGCTAACGGAGGATGGTGCGGAGGAGGATTTCATTCTGCGCCAAAGAGTGCGCTTGATGACGGACTTCTCGATATAAGCCTCATAGATAAAGTGACAAGACGCGATTTTATACGGCTTGTAGGCTCGTATAAGAGCGGAAAGCATCTTGACACCAGGCTTGGCAAGAAAATTGTTGAATACGCACACGAGAAATCAGTTTCGTTTGAGTTTGCCGAACCGACGAATGTATGTATTGACGGTGAGATAAGCGTTATGGATAAGCTTGATGTGCTCGTCCTTCCGCGAGCGATTGCATTTGCAGTTCCAGTCGGATGTCGGGTAAAATAAGAAAGCGCGTTGTCTGTAAAAAAACAGACAACGCATTGTTTTTTGTAATCACTGATCCCACATTAAATATACTACCTCTGTGTCGGGCGATAAGCCGTACAGCATGAGGTATACCTGCTCATGATAGAGATTGTCATACGGCATGGTGTATTTATAGATATCGTTTGGCAGGTAGTAAAGTTTTAACGGTTCACCGAGAGTCGGGTCATATGAAGTGACTTGTTCGCGGTTCTTTTGATGGGCTTCAATGTTTTCATAATACCCAATAGGCACTGCCGCAAACTGTGCCAGCGTGATGCAGACGGCGAGTGTCGGCAGAGTGCGTAGTTTTCCCCATCTTGAAAGAGCTAGCCACACTGCGATTGCAATAAGAAGTAAAGCGGTAAGCTTTGACGAAAAATTTCCCAAGGCAATAGTGAACGATGAGGCGGCGAGTAATGAATAAAGCAGAGAAGAATTTGCCTCTATGATTGTACGTACCATAGGTACTATAAGCAGAAGGAGAGAAATTGTAAGTGTCCGTGCACCAAATTCCGGAGAGATAAGCATCGCACATTGCATGGCGACGGCAGACCAGACAAAATATAGGTTGTCCGCTTCACCGTACTCAAAGAAATCAAATGCTGTTTTTATCATTATAGCCGCAAGTGGGATAATGAGTATTATCATAAACCAATACGCCCGAAGAATTTCAGCGTTGAATGTGATGGAGTACAGGTATCCGACAATGGCTAATGCTGAAATTACGGTAAGCCAAGTTGCTTTTTTATATGATTTGTATGCGGTGATAATTAGAAGAGCTGCTATTATGGCACATAGCCCGTTGGGGCCGAGCACTACTGCGCCGAGCGTCGGTATATTTTTGATAATTCGCTCAAAGAAGGGCATAGCATAGAAATCGGGATAATACACTGTGCGAGCAGAGCTTCCCGGAGCGAGGATGAGCGTGAGAAAGCCTGCAGTCACTGCGGCAAGATTAGTAAGAAGCGGAAGAATCGGTTTGCTCCTTTTCTGAAGGAACGAGTGCACCATCAGCCATAACACTGCAAGCAGTGCCGCTGCGGAAGCTTGCTCGGTAGTCGCTCCGGTAATAAATGCGAGTAGTGAAAGAGGATATATTTTCGCCTCGCGCGAGACGGCGCGTCTGAGAAAAAATATATACCAGAGAGTGAGCGTGGCAGGGAAGAGATAGTTGAGCGAACCGGTCGCCCAATAAACGCTCTGACGCAGAATTGCAATCTCTGTCATTGCAAAATGTGCGCATACTGCGATTATTGCATTTTTATAGGTCTCGTTATCATATCCGTCGCGCCATGTCTGCGCGGCAAGCTTAGCAAGGACGATGACAAGTGCCGTCATGACGGCTATAGCGGCTATCCGCCAGAGATAGAAGCTATATCCTAGCAGCAGCTCATCGACAAGATGAACGATCGCACGTCCGTTGGTACTCATATAATGATAGACATTTTCGCTTATCATGTAATCTGCACCGTTTTTTACAAAGGCGGCGTAATAGTAATCATCGCCGAAATGAGCCGTGAAAAGACACGTTAGCGAGTGTATAACGATAAATACCGTAAGGACGATGCGGTGACGGTTTTTTATCAATATCTCCTTCAATAATATCCCCTCCTGAATTATAACATTGCCCTATGACAGTACATCTATATTTTACCATGCAGAGGCAAATCAGTCAAGACCATAATGCTTATGCCGTCGCATGCTCTATTTTGACGGTCTCGGTGTTAGGCTGAATTGGTTCAGACCTTAAAGATGCAAGTGCAGCCAAAATTGCAAGTGGAACAACAAATGTATTCATGAAGACGCCTTCTTTTTACATTGAATAGGGCGGTTTTAGGTTCAAAGGTGCAATATTTAGGATAAATTCTTGCATATTTTTTAAAAACTATTGCTTTTTTTGACTGTATATGTTATAATGATAAATATATTATTTCCAAGTGGAGGAAAATCCATGCAACAAGCATTCAATAATTCATTCATGCGAAATGCTTCGATATCTGAGAACAGTGAGCTTTTTGATTCACTTCTGACCGGTTCAAGAGAGCACTATTCGATTCCGGCATCGGCATTTACTAATTATAATGTGAAGCGCGGTCTGCGCAACCCGGATGGAACGGGTGTAATGGCGGGTATTACCAAGATAGGTAACGCGCACGGTTATATTATCAACGAGGGCGATAAGATATCCATTGAGGGTGAGCTTTACTATCGCGGTTATAATGTCGCGGATCTTATCAGCGGATACACCGAGGAAGGGCGTTATGGCTTTGAGGAGACCGCATATCTTCTCTTTTTTGGTGATCTTCCCAGTAAAAAACAGCTTGACGATTTTGATACACTCCTTGATTCTTACCGTTTCTTGCCTCCTAGATTTACTGATGACGTGATCATGCGTGCGCCTACACCGTCGCTTATGAACAAGATTGCGACGTCGGTATTGGCACTCTATGCTTACGACGAGAATCCCGATGAGACCAGCCTTGAAAACATGCTTCGTCAGTCGATGCAGCTTCTTGCTCGTCTTCCTATCATCGCGGCACAGTCATATGCATTCAATCGCAGCTATTTCCATGGCGAGAGTCTCAATATCCACAATCCGCAGAATAACCTTTCAACCGCGCAGAACTTTCTTCGCATAATGCGTCCCGACTGCAGCTATACCGAGGCAGAGGCTAAGCTTCTTGATCTTTGTCTCGTGCTTCATGCGGAGCATGGCGGTGGTAATAACTCCGCTTTCACATGCCGCGTAGTATCCTCGTCGGGTACTGACAGCTATTCAGCGATTGCGTCTGCGATAAGCTCGCTCAAAGGTCCCAAGCACGGCGGAGCTAACATAAAGGTCTGTGAAATGTTCGACTCTATCAAAAACGGTGTCGGAGATTGGGCGGATGATGATGAGGTCACATCTTTTCTTGAAAAGTTGATTCGCGGTGAAGAAGGAGACCATTCCGGACTCATCTACGGTATGGGACACGCGATTTATACACTTTCTGACCCGCGTGCGGTCATGCTAAAAAAATACGCGAAGGAGCTAGCGAAGGGAACTGATTTCGAGCGCGAGTTCGCACTTCTTGAATCGGTTGAACGCTTGTCTCCGGCGGTTTATTCGCGTTATAAGAATCTTGACAAGAACATCTGCGCAAATGTTGACCTTTATTCGGGACTTGTCTATCGCATGCTCGGCATACCGGTAGAGCTGTACACACCGCTTTTTGCTATTGCGAGAATTGCGGGTTGGTGTGCTCACCGTATAGAAGAAGTCACGACAGGAAAGAAGATAATCCGTCCTGCATACAAGGCTATAGCAAAGCCGAGAGAATATGCGCCGCTTATAGTTCGCGGCGGTAACTAATACACATAAAAGTCCGTCTGCATTCATGCGGACGGACTTTTTATATGTGCACGGTAAATTTGAGTTTATAGGGGAGTTTGCCGCTCCGAGCATTGGTGCTCTCACGGGGTGCTTCGCACCGCCTGCCGATATGGAGAGGGGAACCATTTACGCTCAGACGCCGCTCCAAAGGTTCCCCTCTGCACTCCCTTCCTTGGCTCGGCTAAGCCGGCTCATGATTGTTAGATTATTGCTATAACAAAGAGATTTTTTGTAGCCAAGGAGTTAGGGGTGGCGGGGGAAGAAACTTCGGCGTTTGAGATGGTTCTTCCCACGCCCGAGCGGTGGCATTACCGCCGCGAGCAATACGGCAGGCGGCGCAGCGTGCCGCTTGGGAGTTGCAAAAATCGAAGCACCAACCTCCCCGATAAACTATAATTTAACTTTTATTCTGTTTGAAAATTACATTAAAAAAGCAAAAAAAATGTCCTCGCATTTACGAAAGATGCATCAAAAACGACGAAATCGGGCGATTTTGAGAGCAAATGATAATGTAAATTAAAATTTTGCGATTTTTTTCAAAAAAGGTATTGACAAGATCTTACTTGTGTGATATAATATTGCACGTTGAGAAATCTCCGCACGTGTGCGATAACCCACGCCGCGGCGGAATCAAGCTCATTTGAGCAAATATTTTTTGAAAGGAATACCTAATATGTCCACATACATGGCTAAAAAGGAAACCCTCGAGCGTAAGTGGTATGTAATTGATGCAGCAGGCAAGCCCCTCGGCAAGACCGCTGTTCTCGCAGCTACCATTTTGAGAGGTAAGCACAGACCCGAATTTACACCTAATGTTGACTGCGGCGAATTCGTAATCATCATTAACGCAAAGGACGCTGTCCTCACCGGCAAGAAGCTGGAGCAGAAGTATTATCGCCATCACAGCGGTTACATCGGCGGCCTCAAGGAAGTAAGCTACAAGACTCTTATGGCAACCAAGCCCGAGCTTGCTATGCAGCTCGCAGTTAAGGGTATGCTTGCAAAGAACAAGCTGGGCGCTGCTCAGATTAACCGTCTTAAGGTTTACGCAGGTGCAGAGCACAAGCAGCAGGCTCAGCAGCCCGTAGCTTATCCCGCTGAATAATCGAAAGGAGATAATACACAATGTATCAGAGTGCAAAGCCGTATTTCTACGGCACCGGCAGAAGAAAGAAATCCATTGCTCGTGTACGCATTGTTCCGGGCACCGGCAATATCACTGTCAACGGCAAGTCCATTGACGAATACTTTGGTCTTGAGACTCTCAAGCTCATCATCAATCAGCCTTTCGGCGTAACCGCTACTGAGGGTAAGTTCGACATCATCGCTAACGTTAAGGGCGGCGGACTTTCCGGTCAGGCAGGCGCTATCCGTCACGGCCTTTCCAGAGCACTTCTTCAGGCAGACGAAACCTATCGTCCCGCCCTCAAGAAGGCAGGCTTCCTCACTCGTGACCCGAGAATGAAGGAAAGAAAGAAGTACGGTCTCAAGGCTGCTCGTCGTGCACCTCAGTTCTCGAAGAGATAATTTCGACTTCGTCGATACAAAAATGCTCAACTTCGGTTGGGCATTTTTTTATTATC
>JAZRAB010000025.1:0-5610 GCA_045634345.1 Candidatus Flemingiibacterium sp.
GAACCGTCCGAGGCTGTGGAAAGGGGCGATAAGAATGCGTAAAATTTCGCTTGACAAGATTGATGCTCTGTTTGCCGATATTGCAAGCAAGCAGTCGCTCTACATCCCCTCCGACTCTGCCGAGGGTGCTAAATTTACCAAATGGACTGACGGTGTCAAACTTTCAACCGCGCTTAATACAGTCCGCGGTATTAAGGACTTCTTCTTCCCCCAGAGTGAAGATTTGATGAAATTTAAGATGCAGGGCAAAAATATCGACGTCATCGACATCCGCGATGAGCATGAAGATTTTATAATCTTCGGAGCACGCGCCTGCGATGTACGTGCGATGACGGTACTTGACAAAGTGTTTTTGCAGGAACCCGTTGACACCTTCTACAAAAACCGCCGTGAGCATGGCGTTATCATGTCGATGGCGTGCACACGTCCTGCCGAGACCTGCTTCTGTGGTGCATTCGGCATTGATGCGGCAAATCCCGAGGGGGATATCGTCTGCTACAAGACCGACGATGCTCTCTACATAAACGCAGTTACCGAAAAGGGCGAAACACTTCTTGCTTCCCTTTCCGATATCACAGAGGAGTGCGACACCAAGGCGGTTGACGAACAGAAAGCGCTCATTAAGGAGCGCATGGCAAAGCTTCCGCTCGCAAGCCTTACCACCGATTCATTTGGCGGCGGCAAGACCGACAAATTCTTCAATTCTCCCGAATGGGAAAAGCTTTCCGAGAGTTGTCTTGGATGCGGCACATGTACATTTGTCTGCCCGACATGTCAATGCTATGACATCCGCGACTTCAAGACTAATAACGGCGTTGTGCGTTACCGCTGCTGGGACTCGTGCATGTACTCGCAGTTCACACGAATGGCGCACGGAAACAACCGCAATTCGCAGAAGGAACGCTTCCGCCAGAGATTTATGCACAAGTTAGTTTACTTCCCCGAAAACAACGACGGAATGTTCTCCTGTGTCGGATGCGGCAGATGCCTTGCCAAGTGCCCGATGCGCATGAATATTGTTAAGGTCATGAAAGCATTGGAGGGTGATAACAATGGCTGATATGAATGAAACTCTAATACCCGTTGTCGGTGTGATCACCGATGTACGTATTGATACCCCCGATATAAAGACCTTCCGTGTCGTTACTCCCGACGGCAAAAAGCCGTTTGATCACAGACCGGGACAGTGCGCAATGCTGTCCGTCCCCGGTGTCGGTGAGGCGATGTTTTCTATCACCTCCTCCCCGACAAACACAGAGTATATGGAATTTTCCATCAAGAAATGCGGCTGTGTCACCGAATGGCTCCATGCCGCAGAGGTCGGTCAGATGATCACCGTGCGCGGTCCTTACGGAAAGCCGTTCCCCGTTGATGACGTATTCACCGGTCACGATATGCTTTTCATCGCCGGCGGTGTCGGTCTTGCGCCGCTTCGTTCTGTTATCAACTACTGCCGCCACCACCGCGACAGATACGGTCGTATCGACATCGTATACGGCTCGCGCTCCAAGGATGATCTGCTCGATTACACGGAGATCATCGAGGAATGGCAGAATGACGAAAATGTTCACGTTCACCTGACAATCGACCGTGAGCAGGAGGGTTGGGACGGACATGTCGGATTCGTACCGAATTATGTCAAGGAACTTAAATTTGACACGAATAAGATGGCAGTCCTTTGCGGTCCGCCTATCATGATCAAATTCACGCTTCAGGGACTCATGGACATGGGCTTTGATAAGACACAGATATATACAACGCTTGAGCTTCGCATGAAATGCGGTGTCGGCAAATGCGGACGCTGTAATGTCGGCGCAAAGTATGTATGCAAGGACGGTCCGGTCTTCCGCTGCGATGAGCTCGACGAGCTTCCGGACGAGTATTAATCAGAAAAGGAGTAAACCACATGGAGCAAATGGTAAATGTATATCTGTTCGGAAAACAGTATAAGGTTCCGGACAATCTGACCATCATGCGTGCAATGGAGTACGCGGGCTATCAACTCGTGCGCGGTTGCGGATGCCGCAACGGCTTCTGCGGCGCATGCGCCACCATCTACCGCATCAAGGGTGAAAAGGAGCTTCGCACCTGCCTCGCTTGTCAGACCAAGGTTGAGGAAGGCATGTACGTTGCAACCCTTCCCTTCTTCCCTCTCGTAAAGGAGCTTTACGATATTGACAGCATACCGGTAAACGAGCGCGTAATGATGCAGCTCTACCCTGAAATTTACGCTTGTGTCGGCTGTAACGCCTGCACCAAGTCCTGTACGCAGAATCTCAATGTAATGCAGTATATCGCGTACGCACAGCGCGGAGAGTTCGAGAAATGCGCCGAGGAGTCGTTTGACTGCGTAATGTGCGGCGTCTGCTCGTCTCGCTGCCCCGCAGGTATCTCTCATCCGCAGGTAGCAATGCTCGCACGCCGTATCAACGGCAAGTATCTTGCTCCCAAGACCGAGCACCTTGAAAACCGCGTTAAGGAAATAAACGACGGTACTTTCACCGAGCTTATAGAAGCACTCATGGGCAAGCCCGTTGAAGAGCTGAAGGAGCTTTACAACACCCGTGAGATAGAGAAATAAGGGGGTAGAAGAATGTACGCAAAAGAATTTGAAGCATCGCTTAAAGCAGTTGAAGCGGCACGTGCGGCGAACATCGCATACGAGCCTGCACGTATGACCGCCAAGGAGAAGGAGGACCTTCTCGCGGCTTACCATCCCGACTACAAAGCAAGCGAATTTACCGAATTAAAGATTGGTGCAAACAAGGGCGAAAAGGTCCCTCATGAGCTTGCGGAAATGCTCGAAGCCCACAGCCGTATCAAGGCTGAGGACGTTGATCTCACCGCGCCCAAGTACGATGTTGACGTGCTCATAATCGGCGGCGGCGGTGCAGGCTCGTCTGCTGCAATTGAGGCACACGAGGCAGGCGCGAACGTCATGATCGTGGCCAAGCTCCGCATCGGTGACGCCAATACGATGATGGCAGAGGGCGGTATTCAGGCGGCTGACAAGCCGAACGATTCCCCCGCACAGCACTTTATCGACGCATTCGGAGGCGGTCACTACGCCGCGAAGCGCGATCTGCTTGCAAAGCTCGTCTGCGACGCCCCCGAGGCAATACAGTGGCTCAACGAGCTGGGCGTTGAATTTGACAAGGCGCCCGACGGAACAATGATAACCACCCACGGCGGCGGTACATCGAGAAAGCGTATGCACGCGGCAAAGGACTATTCCGGTGCCGAGATCATGCGTACCCTGCGTGATGAGGTGCTCAACCGTCAGATTCCCGTTATCGACTTCACCGCGGCAGTTGAGCTTATCCTCGACGAGGACGGCAAGGCAGCCGGTGCGGTACTCATGAACATGGAAACCAAGGAGCTTATGGTTGCTCGTGCAAAGACGGTCATCATCGCCACAGGCGGTGCGGGTCGCATGCACTATCAGGGTTTCCCCACCTCCAACCACTACGGTGCAACAGCGGACGGTCTTGTGCTCGGCTATAGAGTCGGCGCGAAGCTGCTATATGCCGAAACACTTCAGTATCATCCGACCGGCGCGGCATTCCCACAACAGATATTCGGCGCACTCGTTACCGAAAAGGTACGCTCGCTCGGTGCAAAGCTTGTCAACCGCGACGGCAAGGTATTCATGCATCCGCTCGAAACACGCGACGTTGCGGCGGCATCTATCATCCGCGAGTGCTCGACTCACGGCGAGGGCGTTGACACAGGTGACGGTCTCGCAGTATGGCTCGATACTCCGATGATCGAAATGATCGGCGGCGAGGGTACTATCGAAAAGCGCATCCCCGCAATGATGCGCATGTTCGGAAGCTACGGCATTGACATTCGTAAGGAGCCGATACTCGTTTATCCGACTCTCCACTATCAGAACGGCGGTCTTGATATAAATGTTGACGGTGAAACCACCAACGTGAAGAATCTCTTTGTCGCAGGTGAGGCTGTCGGCGGAATCCATGGACGCAACCGTCTCATGGGTAATTCCCTGCTTGATATCATCGTCTTCGGACGCGGTGCAGGCAAGAGCGCGGCGGCTAAGGCAAAGGAAACCACTGTCGGTACACTTACCCTCTCTCATATCGCCAAGTTTGACGCGGAGCGTTCTGCGGCAGGCATCGAAACCGATGCTGTATCCCCCAAGCTCCTCCCGAACTACACCGGCAAAAAGAGCGAAATTTGACAGATTAATTCAAGAGGTACATAAAAATGAGTATTTTCGGTGGATTCATCACCATTAGTAACCTTTCCACGCTTCTTTTCGTGGTATTCGCAGTCCTGATGCTCGGATACGCGCTCGGAAGAATCACTATCAAGGGTGTATCTCTCGGGGATGCGGGAGTATTTATCGTCGCACTCATATTCGGCGCACTTTTCTTTAGTGTCGACCCCGAGCTTGGGCTGAACTTCTGCGCTTCCTCGAAGCCGTACGATTTTTCGAGCGGTATTTCCCTCGTGGAAAGCCTCGGACTCATCCTTTTCGTCACATCCGTCGGGTTTATTGCAGGCCCGAAATTCTTCGGAAATTTCAAGAGGAATTTTAAATCCTACGTTCTTCTCGGCCTTATCGTTATCATCTCCGGCGGAATCGCCGCAGCAGGATGCATAGGGCTTGGTGAAGTAATCGGATACGGTTCTACAATAATCGAACAGGACGGATTCGTTGCAATGATAGTCGGATTGCTCTCCGGTGCTCTCACTTCAACTCCTGCTTTCGCCGCGGCAAAAGCAACCGTTGCGCCGGAATATATGTCATATGTTTCCGTCGGACACGGTATTGCTTATATCTTCGGAGTTGTCGGTGTCGTCCTCTTCGTTCAGCTTATTCCGAAGCTTGCAAAAGCGGATATGGCGAAGGAAAGAGAGCTTTTAACCGTCAAGAAAGATGAAGCCAAAAAATCGGCAATCGGTAAGCTCTTTGAGCTTGACCATATGGGTATTGCGGCATTTTCACTTGCGGCAATTCTCGGAACCTTCATCGGTCAGATAAAGATCCCTCTTTCAAGTGCCGGACTTTCCGGAACCTGCTTCTCGCTTACCACCACAGGCGGATGCCTTCTCGCAAGCTTGGTGCTCGGTCACTTTGGCCGTATCGGAAAGCTTTCTATTATGCCCACCAACAGCACGCTCGTTCTTTTCAGAGAGCTTGGATTAGTATTTTTCCTCGTTGGCGCGGGAATCCCCGGCGGCGCGGAGTTCGTGGAGAATTTTGACCCGATGTACTTTGTCTACGGTATCATAATGACGGTGGTACCGCTTATAATCGGTTATCTTTTCGCAAAGTACGTTTTAAAATTGAGTCTTCTCAACAATCTGGGCTCGCTTACGGGCGGTATGACAAGCACACCCGCGCTCGGAACTCTCATCAATGTTGCGAAAACAGAGGATGTCGCGGCAGCTTATGCGGCAACCTATCCCATTGCGCTCGTCGCGGTGGTACTCGCTTCACAGTTCTTAATTGTTCTTTTCTGATAAAATCATAAAAAACGGTCGGTTCAGATGAACCGACCGTTTTTTTATATGATTTAAATTGTTGTTTGTTGGGGAGTTTCGCGCTCCGATTCTTGTAACTCCCACTCGGCGCTATGCGCC
>JAZRAB010000026.1:0-1925 GCA_045634345.1 Candidatus Flemingiibacterium sp.
TATTAACCTCGTCGCTAACCGTTTGCGGTGACAGGAGGGTCAACAACGGAAATTCACTTCGGTATACATCCCAACCGCTGAACATTGTTCGATGTCCGTAAGTGGCATATTGAATCTCGCCCTTTCCGTTCCGATATCGTCCATCGCAATCCACTGCTGTTCTGGGATCCAGCATTGCATGGTACAGACAAGTATAAAACAGTATCAAGTCCGTTTGATCGGTTCCTTCCACACAAGCGCATTGCAGAACATTTTCCCACGCCGCATCTACCTTCTCGTACATTCCGTCAAAATCGAAAACGGGACATTCTTGGTTTAAATTGTTTTTCGCTCCCTTAAGATCGGTATAGGATATGCCGCAACGAATCAGAACTTGTTCCCTTTCCTCAGTGGGGAATCGAAGCAAAAGATGAATGTCTTCTCCGCAAATATGATTGATCCCATGCTCACAAAGCTCTTCGTTTTCAAAAAACACAACATTCGTGATTGGCTTGGATATCTCAAGACAGAAATACAACTTATAATCTATCTTTCCACCGCCTCTGCCAAATCCGCCATATTGGTGTTCGCAGGTAATGCATCCATATACGTAGTTTTGATCGATTTCAATTTCTTGAAAAGCGGACCGTCCTGCGATTCTTCGGGAGAAATTCAAAATCATACCGCTTTCATCATTGGCAGGGTATGTGAAGCGAAGCTGACCCGCATGCTGTGATACTGTAGCTTCGCAAGTGATTTCGTACCGTTCCAAAAGCACCGAATAATATCCTGCTTTTGCCACTTCTGTTTCGTGACTAAACGGAGATTTCCAGCCTTCAGTTCCCTTTATAAAAGGAATTTCAGCATTGCTGCCGCTGCGCAGATCGGTATTTCCCACAATGGGCATAATTTGCAGATTTCCCAAATCGCCGTACCATCCAACACCGCTCATGTGATTGAAGCTAAATCCTTCAATCGTGTTTTGACAGTAATTATAACCGGTACCGTTATCTCCGCCGGTAGTTGTATCCGGGGACAGCTGCACCATGCCAAACGGATAGCATGCTCCCGGATGTGTTTTACCGCCGCCGTGAAAGCTTGTTTGTTGTTCGTCGCCCACAGTTCCTATCATCGGGTCGATGTATCTTGTCTTTTTCATTGCATTCTTCCTCCCAACTTCTTAAAGCGAAAAACACAAAGAGCCGTACTCATTGTTTTATGAACTCTGCTACGATCTTCCCGAATATACTTTCGCCGCATTCATCGGTTTTTCCAATATATTGACAGTGTGTTCCGTGCATTTTCTTCAGGGAAACGATCCCCTCTCCGTAACCAAAATGCTTTAGAGTAGAAAGGGTAAGCATCGTTTGCTCATATCTGTTTTGCATGTCGTTATCTGATATGATAAAAAGCATCGGAGCATAGCGCGCCACCCCATCTATATGGTAAAGCGGCGCCGCATCGTCGACAATCACGCGACGCGTATCAACTTTACGTTCTCTTAAAACATTATAATGAACAGTGGGCTGACCGGCGTCGTGTACCCACCCTGCAATCATTCCGCCATCAACGCCCGCAGAAGACAACCATTTACCATCAAAGCAAAGCATCATCGAAATATAACCACCGGCAGAAGTGCCGCCAACATAAATGCCCGTTGGCTTACCGTACTCCGAAATATGCCCGATCGTCCATTTGATTGCCGCCGATGCATCTTCTAAAAAATCGGGATAATGCGCTTCGGGATACATTCTGTAGTTAGCGGTTACTACGGCAATTCCTTGCGTTGCCAGATACTCGTAATCGACCTTTTCGTGCGATTTGTCTCCCGCTTCAAGTCCGCCGCCATGAAAATAAACGAAAACGGGAAAGCTTTTTCCATCGGGAAGATACAGGTCAAGATATTGTGATTGTTCGGGAGATTCCATGTAAGCAATATTTTCAAT
>JAZRAB010000027.1:0-15240 GCA_045634345.1 Candidatus Flemingiibacterium sp.
ATCTCTCAACGGGATCGCGTCGCGCGCGAAAAAGAGAGCCGAGCACGCCTCCGGGAAGAATAGTTTGTACCGCTTCGCCGGTAGAGCAGAATGTACGCTCACGCAAAAAATCGCACAGTCCGAGCAACTCACAAGACAGCGAAAAACGGTCATCTGCGATTGCAAGCACAGGCTTTAGATTATCGTATTCCGAGCTGTCGGAAATCATAGTAACAAGCGCTGTGCGGCGCACACCGCCGCGCGATGCCGCGCCGAATCCAACCGATACAAGCGAGCCGACCTTGACGCGCCCCAAAAGCTCGGGCGGTATCATATAGTCGTAAATCTTGTCTGCGGAATACGGAAGCTCAAGTATTCTTACTCTCGCAACATCAAACGGTGCCGCACCGTCACGCATCAGTTGTTTCCTGTCAAGTCAATTGATGACTCGTTGATTATATATTCGCCCTGATGGATACGGTTGATGGCGTTCTTTACCGCTTTTTCATCGCGTATCTCTCGCTTTATCATAGATGCGAGAGACTTGTCGGTCTCCTTGTTTGCGATAAGCTTTTCCGCTTGCTCGCGCTGACGCACATACTCATCTGTAACTGCTCTTGCGCACTTTGCCGTAGCAATGCAAAGCATGTAGCGATTGAATTTTCCGTTCTTGCTGAGTTCTTCTACTGAAGGATAAATCATAATAATACCTCTTTCTTTATGCCGAATTTATTCGGCGAAAAATTTCTTTGTAAATTCATCGGCACGTGATACGCGGCTCTTCTCGGCTTGTACTATGCCGATTATTTTGTGTACAGCCGTGTCTATCATATTCTCGCCGTTTATAACGATGTAATCATACTGCGAAAGCTGCGCAAGTTCAAACCTCGCAGTTTCGAGGCGGCGTCTTATGACGTCCTCGCCTACATTGTCACCGCGCCCACGAAGCCTTGCTTCAAGTGTACGGAAATCGGGAGGTGCAACCATCATAAGTATCGCATCGGGGCACTTTTCTTTTATCTGCATCGCCCCCGCAACCTCAATCTCCAAAATAACATTGTGCCCTGCCGCAAGATTTTCGTTTACCTCTTTTTGGGGAGTACCGTAATAATTTCCACAGTACTCAGCGTGCTCAAGCATCATTCCCGCAGCGATTCTTGATTCAAAATCCTCGCGGTCTATAAAATAATAATTGACACCGTGGCGCTCGCCTATTCGCGGTGCGCGAGTCGTTGCGGACACAGAGTATATAAAGCTGTCGTCAAGCTCTAAAAGGCGCTTGATAAGTGTACCCTTTCCGCTTCCGGATGGGCCGGATATTACAATTAACAGTCCTTTTTCCATTTAAACCTCCGTTATCAAATAGGCTCGTCGCTCTCATCATCGCACCCACTGTCATCGCGGTCGGACAGTCGGTTTGAAATCGTCTCAGACTGAAAAGCCGACAAAATAACATGCTCACTGTCTGTAATAATGACTGCGCGCGTACGCTTGCCGCAGGTTACATCGACGGCACGGCCGCTGTCCTTGGCATCCTGGATGAGTCGCTTGATGGGGGCGCTGTCGGGACTGACCACCGCAACCACTCTCTCGGCGGCGACCATATTTCCAAATCCGATATTAATAAACTTCATAGCACACCCCGTTATTCAATATTTTGAATCTGTTCACGTATCTTTTCAAGCTCGCTCTTGATATCAACCACAATAGCCGCGATATCGACGTTGCTTGCCTTTGACCCGATCGTGTTTGTCTCGCGGTTCATTTCCTGCATAAGGAAGTCGAGTTTTCTGCCGACGGGTTCATCCGAAGCAAATATCTCACGCATCGCCGTAAAATGGCATCCGAGACGGACAAGTTCTTCGTCTATCGCAACACGGTCAGCGTAAATCGCACATTCCGTCAAAACCATATTGGGATTAAGCTCTACAGCGTTTTCCGCAAGCAGGTTTTTAAGGCGTGTTTCAAACTTTGTTTTGTACGATGAAATATCATCCTCGGAATATTCCTTGATTTTCGCAACAAGCACTTCGATCTTGGCAAGCTTATCAAGAATATCCGCCTTAAGACGCTCGCCCTCTTTCTCGCGCACGCTTATAAATGCGGCAATCGCTTCATCAATGACCGGCTTGATAATCAGCCAATCCTGTTCGGCATCCTCCTCGGGCTTTGTTATGTTAAAAATATCGCGGTTCTGCGCCACGCTCATCACCGAGATATCATCCTTAAGACCAAATTCATCCCGAAGCGTATAAAGTGCATCAATATAACTTTTCGCAAGCGCGCGGTCGATGTCAATTGTCATTCCGACATTCTCGACCACCTCAACACCGATATATACATCCAGCTTACCGCGTGATATACCACTTTGCTGAACATATTGGCGTACTCTGTCCTCAAGGAAGCTGTACATCCTTGATATTTTCACTGTACAGTCAAGATATCTGTTATTCACGCTTTTTAGCTCGACTGTGATATTTTTACCGTTCGGCGTACCTATCGAAGTCGCTCTGCCGAACGCTGTCATACTGCGTATCATAGTAAATGTTCCTTTCATTAAATAAGGGCATATATATTTATTATACCTCAAATCCCCTGATTTGTCAACCAAAAATAACGATAAATACGCATTTTGAAAAAAGAATTATTTCATGCAGGCATTCAAGCATAGAGACAAAATAATTTTGTACAAATCACACATTGACAAAGGCTCGTCAGGATGCTATAATGTAAGCATCCGACGAGTCTTTTTCTTGTTCGGAAATATATATGCGCTGTATCTCGCAAAGCGGGAGCGGCAGCAGGAGGAAATCATGAACACTCGCATAAACTCTCATGAAAAGATCCGAAAAATGTCAATGTACGCAATTCTGACGGCTATAGTCATAGTGCTTCAGATCATTTGTACATTTATAAAATTCGGGCCTTTTTCTATTACCCTCGCACTCACCCCTATAATTGTCGGCGCGGCAATATACGGGCCAAAATGCGGGGCGTTTCTCGGATTTGTTTTCAGTGCAGTTGTTTATATCACAGGACTTATGGGCTATGACGGTGGCTTCATCAATATGATGATGAGCTACAGTGCGATAGGCACAACTATTCTCTGCCTCTTTAAGGGCACGGCTGCGGGTGCTGTTGCCGGTGTTGTATATAAGCTCATCGCCAAAAAATCGCCCATCACCGCAGCAATCACCGCGAGCGCAGTCGCTCCTATTACTAACACCGGTCTTTTTGCACTCGGTATTATAACCGTTTTCTACGGATTTCTGTCCGGCTTTGCGGGAGAAGGTCAGTCTCCTATGGGTGTGCTTTTCCTGTCATGGATAGGCATTAACTTCATCGTCGAATTTGTTGTTAATCTCGCTCTCGGTTCAGTAGTTACGCGCATTGTTGATTATTACAACAAGCGAATGAGATAAGCCGATGCTGCTTACATATAGCATAGCAAATGACGAAATATCCCTCGGATTTGTCAATAATGGCATGCTTGTCAACACCGTCCGGGCATCGACCGACACAAAGCGTACTGTGGACGAGTATGCCTGTATTTTCAAGGGGCTTTTTGATTTCCGAGGCATAAGAAGTGAGCAAATCGACGGCGCTATAGGTGCATCTGTTGTGCCCACGCTCACAGAAACAGTACGCTCTGCGCTTGAGGCGGTACTCGGTATTCGTCCGCATTTACTTGGCGCAGGCATAAAAACCGGTCTAAACATCTTAACAGACGACCCGTCGCAGCTCGGCGGCGACCTTGTCGCTTCAGCCATCGGCGCGCTCGAAAAATACACGACGCCGCTGATAATAATTAACTTCGGCACAGCGACAACCTTTTCAGTACTTGATAAAAGCAATTCATTTGTTGGGTGCGCAATAGCTCCCGGACTCGTACTTTCCGCTCAGGCACTCAGCGAAGGAACAAGTCTACTGCCGCAGTTTGCTAAGTCTTCTCCTGAAAAATGTATCGGCACAAACACAATCGAAAGCATGCAAAGCGGATGTCTATATGGGACCGCCGCAATGATTGACGGCATGATAGAACGCATCGAATCCGAGCTTGGCAAGGGCGCTTCGATAATTGCATCCGGCAAGGACGCAGACACAGTCACCGCGCTGTGCAAGCGCAGCATTATCCGTGATGACACGATACTTCTTCTCGGACTTGCGGCAATATACCAAAAGAACCTTCGCAGAAAAAAGTAGTACAATATAACAGAGCAAACTAAAAAACAGTTAGCTGACTCCCCTGCGGTACAGTCGGCTAACTGTTTTATTTTATTTAGCGATAAAATGCCATACTCTGCTTTCGCCGTCGCTCCAATTCCCGCCGTTTGCACCGGCATTACTAAGATTAAGCCCGGCGTTCATGAGCAGGGCGCCTGAATATTCGCGGCAGGACTCGGTGTCAACATATATCTTATCCGGATCAAGTCCGCGCAGACGTATATATCGAGAAATTCCAACAGCAGTACGAACAACAACATATGTAAGAAGAACCTCATTTTTATCCTGAGATACCGATTCCCATGCTGATGCGCAAAGCATAGTTCCCTTACTTTCGGTCGGGTTGATAAGACGGTAATAGTCACCGTTCTGAATAATATCGTAATACTTGTGATACGCCGCCACCTGCTCGCGCACAAGAGCACGCTCCTCATCTGTAAGCTTGGTCAGATCAAGCTCATATCCGAACGATCCGGACATGGCAACATCGCCGCGCGTTTTGAACGATGTCACTCTGCCGGTTTGATGGTTCGGCACTGCCGAAACATGTGCACTCATTGTTGAAAGCGGATAAACGAGCGATGTTCCGTACTGTATCTCAAGACGCTCCATTGCGTCGGTATCATCACTTGTCCAGATCTGCGGACTGTAGTAGAGCATACCGGGGTCAAAGCGACCGCCGCCGCCCGCGCAGTTTTCAAGAAGAAGATTCGGAAAAGCTGTAATAATACGCTCCATCAGTTCATAAACGCCAAGGACATAGCGGTGGAACACTTCCTTTTGTCTTTCGGGCGGGAGAAGCGCGCTGTGAACTTCTGTCAAATTCCGGTTGAAATCCCACTTGACATACTCGATATTCGCGCTGTTCAGCACTTTACTCATCTGAGCGAATATGTTGTCTCGAACATCCTGTCTTGACATGTCAAGAACGTACTGATTACGCCCTATCGACATTTCTCTGCCCTCAATTTTCAGGCACCAATCGGGGTGCGCACGGTAAAGGTCACTGTCAGGCGAGATCATCTCCGGCTCAAACCAGAGACCAAATTTAAGCCCCTCTGCATTGACTTGGTCAACAAGCGCTTTAAGCCCGCCTTTTAACTTGTTTTCGTTTACATACCAATCGCCAAGTGAACATTCATCATAGTTTCTGACGCCGAACCAGCCGTCATCCATTACAAGCATCTCAATACCGAGCTTTGTCGCTTCCTTTGCGATCTCAACGAGCTTATCATCATCGAAATCAAAATAAGTAGCTTCCCAGTTGTTAATGACAATCGGGCGTTTAGCGGTCTTCCACTTGCCGCGGCAAAGATTATATCTGTACAACTTGTGATATGTACGGCTCATGGCTCCCACACCGGCATTTGAATATACCATTACTGCTTCGGGAGACACAAACTCCTCCCCCGGCTCAAGATGCCAGCCGAAGGTTTCGGGGTTTATACCCATAAGCACCCTGGATGTTCGGAAGAAATCAACTTCAATTTCCACAGCGAAATTACTTGAATACACAAGCGAGAAGCCGTATACTTCACCACTTTCCTCGGTATATCCGTCACGTGCAAGAGCTATAAACGGATTGTGTTGATGGCTGGAAGTACCGCGCTTTGAGTGAATCCCCTGCAGTCCGAATTCAAGATGACGCTTAACAAGTGTTCTTTCCTTTGCCCAGCGTCCCTGAAGATGGAGCATCTCAAAATCCATATCCGGAAGATCCACCGCAGTCGAGTGAATACGTTCAATATCAAATGCTTTGTCTGAGGTATTCTTAACTCGCACACTTCTCGTTATGGCATCAAGATTATTGAACACCGCATATACGAGAGTTATCTCTGCGCCGGTAAGACAGTCAGTGCAAAGGAGTTCAAGCGTATCTGCTTCGTCTTCAGTATTTACATATGTTGCCGGAAGTCCCTTTATAGCGGGCTTTCCTTTATATATTTTATGAGATTTGTAACGTATATCCGTGGCATTGCTCCCATTTACGCCTCGAATCGACAGCGCGGAAATACGCATATCGCCTGCTCCCTCTGCCGGGTATTCAAGGCGCGCGGAATCAAGCGACAGCCTTCCCTCGTCTGCGTGAGCTGTACGAGCACTCGTTGTATCGCCCTTTGCATCTTGACGCAGATAATCAAGATCTATATCCTGAACAGACGCTCCGTAATAAAGATGCAGTAAAAATCCGTTTGGACTTATTTTAAAAGCGTATGTTGAATTTGGCGTATCAAGCTTAAAAACACTATATTCTTCACTAAA
Organism: Candidatus Flemingiibacterium sp.; assembly: GCA_045634345.1. Classification (GTDB taxonomy): domain Bacteria; phylum Bacillota; class Clostridia; order Oscillospirales; family CAG-272; genus Flemingiibacterium. The sequence goes on from JAZRAB010000027.1 coordinate 6,466, forward strand.
AATTATGGACATGTTTTCTCTCCTTAATAATCTCAAATATGCTGTCTCTATATATTATATCAAATGCGAATTGAAAAAACAAGTCATTTTTTATTTTCAACATAACCATCGTACAAATATTAATATTTATACATAAATTTACACTTGATTTATGCGGATATTATTGATATAATGTTATATATTGTATTATAATAGTATGAAAGGCAATATTCATGAGAAAAACCATTATTTCGTTAGCTTTGGCACTTACACAGCTGTTTGCTTTTGTGCCGTCGCCGATATATGCCGAATCAGAAAATATAAGCGTCATTGTAGAGCTCTCCCCACCTGACACGGAGAATACGAACGCATACGCCTCAAAATACGCCAAGTACGTATCCGATCTTTTCTCGGGCAGTGAATACGGTTACATATATGACACCCTTCTCTGCGGCTTTGAGCTTACAATTCCCGAACGCTCACTGCCTGTTTTGAAAAGTCTTGATTTTGTTGATAGTGTATATGCGTGTGCCGAATATGAAGCATTATCGTATTCACAGTCCGACACGTCAAATCTTGCCGCGGAAATGGTCGGTTATTCAGCTGCGGAGGAGTTGGGACTCACGGGCGACGGAATCAAGGTCGCCGTGATTGATTCGAGCTTTGACGTTACCCATCCGGCTTTCGGCGCGGATGTCACAGAAACACTCGATCTTTCACAGCATGCGTCCAAGATCGGAACCGAGCGTGTCGGAGCACTGCGCTACGTGGTTGATGAAAGTAAGCTCCGTCACAACGCAAAGATACCGTTTAAATTCGATTATGCCGACTACGATACCGATGTGCTTTCCACCGAAGCTCACGGAACTCACGTTGCAGGTATAATCGGCGCTGTACCGACTGATACAAGTGATATGCACGGAATCGCCCCCGGCTGTCAGCTGCTTTTGATGAAGATATTCTCCGATTCTACAGCCACCGCCTCTGATGCCGCGCTGATTGCCGCACTCGAGGACGCCATCAAGCTTGAAGCTGACGTGATAAATCTCAGTCTTGGATATTATTCCGGTTCGACAGACATCAATTCTATCATCGGTCTTGACAAGCTTATTACAAGAGCACAGCAAAGCGGTACCATTATAGTTTGCGCTGTCGGCAATGACAGTGTTGTGACCGAAAGCAGTAAGCCATCAAAAAAAGAGGGGATCATTTACCCTCTCGCAAGCTATACCGATTACGGAACACTCAGTTTCCCCGCAACAGTCGATTACCCGATCTCTGTCACAAGCATTGACAACCGCGTAGTCTATGAAAAGCATTTCCGTCACGCGGAAAATGAAACTCTTAACATCGTATTCACTGATACCAATCAGGCAAGCGGTGTCATTCCGGAGGGCTTCAATGAACATTTTGACGGACGGATGCTTGAATACGTACCGATTTCCGGAATTGGCGAAGAAAAGAATTACGCCGGACTCGATCTCACAGGAAAGATTGCGCTTGTTGAACGCGGAACGAGCACATTTGTTGACAAGGTAAACATCGCCGCCGCACACGGTGCCATCGGCGTTATTGTCTATAACAACATTGATGACGAATACATCAACATGGAGCTTACCGGCGTGAATATCCCGGCTGTTTTTATAAGCCGCGAGGACGGACTTGCACTGATTGCCGAAAAAAATCACAAGGTTAAATTCAGTTCGGACTTCACGGCACATGAGCGCCATGAAAACGCCGGTATGATATCGGATTTTTCCTCATACGGATGCACTCCGTCACTTACGCTCAAGCCGGATATCAGCGCGGTCGGCGGGGGCGTGCTCAGCGCAGTTAATGGTGGAACTTATGAAGCCTCCGGCGGCACATCAATGGCTGCTCCGCAGGTAAGCGGTACATGCGCACTTCTGATAGAGAAACAAAATCGCAGCGGTGCAAACTACAGATACGGACGTGCCGACAGAATAAAGGCGGCACTTATGAATTCCGCCGTGCCTCTGGTTCAGAAAAACGGCGTTGAATACTCTCCGCGAGCGCAGGGTGCCGGACTTGTCAGTATTCCGGCGGCACTCTCACGTGAAATTGAGATCGTTTGTGCAGGCAACGGCAAACCAAAAGCCGAGCTGTTCGACAAGCTTGGGGATAGCATAACTATTTCAGTAAACATAAGAAATCTCACAGACCATCCCATAAATGCGGCGATAAGCGCTACACTGACAAGCGACGGATACACCGAGCTTGAATTTGAAGGTAAGAAGGACTATTACAGCACACTCGAAGCAGAAGCCGACACAGCATCTGAAATTACTGTCGGCGAGAGCGGCAATCTGAACCGTTACGCTGACGATTATTCTCCCCTAACACTGACTCTTGGTGCGGGCGAGAGTCATACTCTTTCCTTGACTATTACACTTGACAAGGAATATCACGGAACACTTGATGACATCTTTACAAACGGTCACTTTGCGGAAGGCTTTATATTCTGTGAGACCGAAAACACTATCGCATCTCTTCCGTACATGGGTTATATCGGTGATTGGAGCGCGGCTCCGGTTGTAGACGCCGATTTTTACAAAGGCGAAACCGAAATGTTCAATTCAACCAAGCTAATGGTACAGCAGGAAAACGGCGGTTATATTGCTACGGGCGTAAACCGCTTTGCAGAGCCGGATATTTATGATATCACGACTGCCTCATTCTCGCCTAACGGTGACGGATACGCGGACGCTGTATATCTCGCCGCAACCAACATACGAAATGTACGAAGTGCGATATTCACGGTAACAGATTCCGATGGCAATGAGCTGCACCAAAAGCAATACGACTACATAACAAAGCGCAAGGCAACCGACAACACCGTTGTCTTTAAGTTCAGCTGGAATGGCGGCGACGGTATGTACGCGCGATACCGTTATCCGGACGGACAGTATACGATAAAAGCCGTATACACCCTCGACTACGGTACAGGCATCACACAAACATATTCGTACCCCATAACGATCGACACTACACTTCCGACTGTATCCGATATTTCGTATGCAGACGGTACTCTTTCAATTTCAGCCAATGATGCGAACGGCATTTACGGCATATACGTGTATGATGCTGGCAACGCTGCGAACTCCAAATGGTCTGCAAGCGCATCAAGCGCTTCATTCGATATAAGCACTTATGCGGGAAGCCGCCTTTACTACGAGATAATTGACTATGCATACAATGTCAAGGTCGGCAGGATAGACTTGTCTGATTTTGGCACATGATCCCCTCAAATGAAATGCAGCGAAATAACTGTGTGAAAGGAAGATAGAAGCATAAAATGAACTTTAACGGAATACTCGCCGGACTTCTCATACTGTCCCAGCTGGCAGGTACGAACCCTTCACTGCCGCCCGTTGACACATATAACGGCGAGGGAACAACAATTGCAATTCTCGACCGAGGCTTTTCACTTAATCACGAATCATTTACACTCACCGATCCCGATGTGCGTATCACAAAGGAGCTGTCAGATTCTCTGCTCGGCAGTACCTCTATAGCCGATAACGAATTTATTCCGGAGTCGGTATATGTCAGTCCAAAAATCCCTTTCGCCTATGACTACGGAGACAGTGATACGGATCTTTCACAGCCCTCGTTTGATTATCACGGAACCGCTATGATATCGATTTCGACAGGAAGCCAAGAAGGCATCGGAAATAAAAATATCCGTGCAGAGGGGGTAGCCCCCGAAGCACAGGTGATCGCCATGAAGATTTATTCCGACACAGCCCACGATGTCACCAAGCAAGCAATGTGCGCGGCAATCGAGGATTCACTGATACTCGGTGCGGATGTCATATTAATTGCCGTAGCGAGCATGTGCGGCTTTGAGGAAAATGAAGCTGTAGAAGAAATAAATGCGGCGATTGCCAAGGCAGAGGAAGCCGGCGTTATTGTTGTATGCGCCGCGGGCGAAGCTCTCACATACGGTACACACAGCGTTTTTGACAGGGAGCAGGGGTTGGCGGATGCAACAACCGACAATCCTGACATCGGTACTGTCGCATGGCCTGGAAGCTTGAGAAATACGCTCTGTGTAACAAGCTCCGTAAATAATATTATAGAGAACGATTTCTTTACTCTTCCAAACGGTATCGAGATCCCTTATGCCGATTCAAACTTTATATATCCTGCTCTTACGAACGGCAGTACCTTTACGGCATATTTTAACGGTAAAACAATTGAATATGTAGTTACAGAGGGGCTTGGAAAGCCAGAGGAGCTCGCAGGTGCAGGAGATCTCACGGGTAAGCTCGCCGTGATAACAAGAGGTGAGCTGTCATTTGTGAAAAAAGCGGAAAACGCCGCCGAATTTGGTGCGGCAGGTGTCATTTTGATAGACAACGAGATTGATCCGCGCGTGACACTCGCATTAAAAATGGAGCTTAATGATGCGCCTATTCCGGTTATTATCGTCCCGAAATCATATGGGCATTATCTTCGCACCGCCGAAGACAAGAAAATAACGGTCAGCACAGAAAATACGGTTTCGAGGATTGTGCGTGAAATGCCTGCTCTTTCATCAAATACCGCATGGGGAAGCACTCCCGAGCTTGGGCTCAAGCCGGACATTGCCGCAATTGGCAATAATGTTCTCTGCGCATCCACTGACGGAGGATATGCATATATGTCCTCGACTACTGCCGCCGCAGCAAATGCAGCAGGAATGTGTCTTATTGTAAAATCACGGCTTGCTGATATATATCCCGATATCAGCGATACCGAGCTGATGAAAGCAACAAAAACGGTACTCGTAAATTCATCGGATATACTGCTTAAAAGCTATGATTCACTTCCCTACTCACCGCGTGCACAGGGCGGCGGCACCGCCAATCTCGATGCAGCACTTAACTGCAATTTGCTCCTGACATCTGACGGCTCGTATAAAATCGAACTTGGCGACGGACATTCAAGAGTTTTGACATTTCCAATTACCCTATATAATCTATCCGGTGCATACCGTTACTGCAAGCTCGATGCCATCATCGGTGCAAACGGATTTGAGGAATTTACATATGAGATGCTTGATTCCAAAGAAACGGAAATCCCCCTTTCAGAAAGGCTCGGACATTCCCCATCCGATACGCTCTCATTCCCCACATCATTCAAAGAGTTCAAAAATGCTTCCGTCACCTTTGAAGGCTGCGGCAACGAACTCAACCGCGCTGCAGACAATTTTGAACCGTACAGAACACGTCTCGCACCTCATTCAAGCGAAACCTTTGAGATAACAGTAACACTTGACGAGGAAACCTATAATACCTACCTTGAACAGTTTAAAAACGGATTCTTTATAGAGGGATTTATGCGTCTTTCTTCCGGAAGTGAGACCGTATCAATTCCGCTACTTGCATTCTCGGGAAGCTTTTCTGCAGCCCCATCACTTGAACCGAGCATTTACGAAGGAAAGCAAGCCATCTACGACAACCAATACCTCTATCTGTATGAGCCTAATACGGTTGCCCTGGGATATTATTCGATGCTCGGACGCATAGAGCGTGAGTCACACACGGAATATGATAAGGGACTTATTGCATTTTCGCCAAAAGTTTACGGAGTAGGCTCGGGTGTGATGCTTAATTTTCCGCTTTTGCGCTCAATTTTTGATGTCACGGTAACAGTTACGGATGAAGCAGGCGAGATTATAAGCACCGTTGAATACGGAAATCTTCCGAGAACCTATGCGAGTCCAAGCACCGATTCTCTCGTAAGTCCTCAGCTCTATTTGTGGGACGGACGCGCCTCGGACAATCCGGCGTACATCTATCCTGACGGTGTATACACAATAACGGTCAGCTACCACACGAGCGGCTCCGAATCATGGGATGAATTTTCATACGAGCTGAATCTCGATACCACGGCACCAAAGCTTATTTCAACCGAGTTCGTATCCGCTTCCGGCGTTGAGCTTTTATATATTGACGTGCAGGAGAATCACCGCATAGATACAGTAATTGTTTGCGACAATTACGGAAACGAAGCGGTAATATGCGATAACGGAGCATGGGATGTGAGCACGCTAACAGGCAAATACATCTACATCGACATTACCGATATGGCAACGAACTCAAGCATTGTCAGAATAGAAAATCCTGGCTATACGTCTCTTGATAACAGCTGACCGCGCTCACGCAGTACAGACGCGGCAATTGACAGTCCTATAGGCAATATCACAAGTCCTATGAAGCCGAACAGCTTTGTGCCGACGAACATGGCAATCAGCGTAACAAGCGGGTGAAGTCCTACCTGACGTCCGACGATTTTAGGTTCGATGATATTGCGTATCACCGTTACTACTGCCCAAAGAATTATCAGCGAAGCCCCGACACCAATGCGCTGGCGGATTATTTCTACTATTCCCCACGGCACCATGACCGCTCCGGTCCCAATCACGGGAAGGACATCAAGAAGCGCGATTATAAGCGAATACACCGCCGCATTTTCGATGCCGATCAGAGTAAGTCCGAAGAACAGCTCTGCAAAGGTTATCAGCATAATAAGCGCATAGGAGCGAAGATATTTTAAGATCGTCACAAAAAAACGATCGCGCAGATCGCTCATCATCCCGACCGCCCTCCTCGGCAGTCGGGATTTTAATATTTTCAGAATTGCCTCATAGTCAATAACAAAGAAAAAGCTTGATATAACGCAGAATACAAGCTCAATAATAAAGCGAGGAACAGAGGCGGCAAAGCCGGATATCCATGAAAGTGCGCGTACCGAGATATTGGAAACTGTCGTGCCAAGGGAATTTTTTATACTCTCAAATACTCCTCGGATGCTCTCGCTGATCTCGTTTGCAGCCTGCCCGTCAATGCGTGAAATAATTCCATTTATCCATTCAAATATACTCACGAGCGCAGGCTCAATGCTCTCGGAATAGATATCCGGCAGTCTCTCTGAAAAGTCCCCAATCAACACAGTAAGCTTTACAACGGCAAATGTCAGTATCATTCCTATCGTTGCATAGAAGATCAGTAGTATCAACACGGACGTGGGGCGTCGCTTAAGTCCGAATTTTTTCCCAAGGAACCGTACCGCCGGATTTAAGACTGCCGCTATAAAAAAGCCGATTATAAATGGCATAACTACGCCAAGTGCGTATTTTAGTGCTATATATACCGCAGCGGCGATCGTAAGATAGTAAAGCGCCGATATAAGAAAGTGCTGTTTCTTTTCCGTAAAGCTCTCCCCTTTTTAATATTATATATAACATATTATTACTCTTACAAGCAGCACTATTACGCAAATAAGGGTAAAAATCAAATATTTTTCACAGAATGTTCAACAATTACCCATAATAGTGTGGTAATATATTATATGGTACTAAATTCACTATAGGAGGACTATCATGTCTAAAGGAACCAGAAAACGCGAAGCAAACTCCGCCAAAAAGCAGCTTAAGCTTGAGCGTGAGGCGTTTGAAGCAAAAAAAGCAAAGGTGCGTAAAGTCACCGCCATTATTACTACTGCTCTCATTCTTGCAGTTATTTTAGCTATTGTTGTGGGTATGATCGCATCGAGCATTCGACTCAACCGCGGCGAATATCTGCGCTCCGAGATCGCCGCATCGTCAGCTAATATTGATGTTGACGGCGCAATGATGAACTACTTCTTCAACGACACCTACGTCGCTTTCCTGAACTATTACGGAAGCTACGTTTCATACTACGGACTTGATCCTGCCCTTCCCTTGAAGAGCCAGAACGTGTCCGAAACCGAGACATGGTTTGAATACTTCATGGACGGTGCAAGACAGAACGTGTCCGACCTTCTGATGATCAATGAAGCGGCAGCGGCGGACGGATTCGCTCTCAGCGCTGCCGAGACTGCGGCTATCAGAGGACGCGCCGATGAAATTGACACGAGACTTTACGGAAAAGGTACAAACAAAGATGATATTTACAATGCAAAGCTGATTGAGGCGCTTTCATATAAGTATCAGCTTGCGAAAGAAGCAGAGCTTGCTCCCACAGATGATGAGATCAACGCTTATTATGCTGAAAACAGCAAGAATTATCAGTTTGTCGATTACCTCTCCCTCGATCTTGCATACATTGATCCCGAAAGTGAAGGAACCACGGTTGCAACACTGACCGAGGATGAGGTAAAATCTCTCGCAGACAAGCTTGCAGCGGCTACAGACGAGGAAAGCTTCAAGGAGCTTGCGAGAGAAGTTATTCGTGAAAGCGAGCCCGCAATTCCCGATGAAGATCTCGAGAATCGCATTGCAGCACTTGCGAGTGCAAAAACGGCATATGCGGCTGATAACGATTTCTCCGAGTGGGCATTCGGCGATGCTGAGGTTGGTACAACACACACTGTAATCGATGAAACCGCACACACCTACACCGTATATCTGCTCACCGCAGAGCCTTACCGCGCCGAGAATGAAACAGTTAATGTTCGCCACATTCTCCTTACCTACGGCACTTACGGCAACCGTGAGAAAGCTCTCAAGAAGGCTGAACAGCTGCTTGATGAATTCAAGGCAGGCGGTCCTACCGCAGAAGCATTTGCACTGCTTGCACTCGAATATTCCGAAGACACCGGCTCTTACTACGCAGGCGGACGTTATCAGAATGTTCGTCCGGGACAGATGGTTGAAGCGTTTGACGCATGGTGCTTTGATGAAGCACGCGCAGTCGGCGATACAGGCATTGTTGAGACCGATTACGGCGTACACATCATGTATTTTGACGGAGACGGAAAAGCCGAGTGGCAGGCAAGCGTGGCAAACACCATTATAAACGAAGG
>JAZRAB010000028.1:0-4459 GCA_045634345.1 Candidatus Flemingiibacterium sp.
CATCGGCGTTTGAGAGCAAGGCAGCCCCCGACCGAGCGGTGGCGATGCCGCCGCGAGCAATACAGCAGGCGGTGAAAACGCCGCATGGGAGTTACGATAATCGAAGCATAAAACTCCCCGATAAACAATAACTTGCAATAAAAAACCGTATCTGTATTTTATAAAAGCAGATACGATTTTTTTATTATGACATCACATCGGTATCATCGCAAAAAGCGATGCGAGCACTACTGTGATAAGTCCGCAGACTGCGATCGAGAGTCCGCTCATCGCCTCCTCGATTTCGCCGAATTCGTGCGCCCGAGAGGTACCGATCGCGTGCGCGGCGGTTCCGCAGGCGAGTCCGACGGCAACCGGATGCTTTATTCGGAATATTTTCATTACAATCGCGGCCGTCGTGTTTCCAACGATTCCCGTGAGCGCGATGACTGCGGCGGTTACGGGGACGATACCGCCCAGCTCCTCTGACATGCCGACACCGATGGCGGTCGTAATTGATTTCGGGAGCAAGGTAATATACTGCTCCTGCGTCAAACCGAAAATAAGTCCGATTGCAAGCACGCATGCAACGCTTGTAAGTGCGCCGGAAAATATACCGCATATTATCGCAAGGGGATATTTTTTCAGATAGACAAGCTTTTCGTAAAGTGGGATCGCAAGACATACGGTTGTCGGCGTCAGCATGATTTGGAATAATGCCGCGCCCGTGCCGTCATAGCTTCCATCTCCGAGCGGCTTGCCGTAAATGAACACATTATAATCGATCTGTGCGATAAGCAGAAATATTATTATCACCGCACCGCTTACTATGAGTGGATTAAGAAGAACAGATCTCGTTTTTTGCTGAAGCTTAAGGGCAAGGAGATATACTATACAGGTCAGAAATATTCCGAAAAAGGGAAGAGAAGAAACGAATTCATTTAACATTTTTTCGGTCCTCCTTGGTATCGCGCAGCTTTATAAGAGCCTGAGAAACGATTTCTGTTACAGCCATTACGATAACTGTTGACAGTGTTGCCGTTATAATAATCGGAATAATAAATTTACCGCACTCCTCGAAGCTTCCGATAAGACCGACCAGTGGGGCAACGAACAGTATAGGCATCAAGGTGATCAACCAGTCTCCGACCGCCTTGACCTGTGGCACCTTGATTGCACCGAGAAGCAAAAGGAGAAACATTAAGACAAGTCCGTATATGCTGCCAGGTATGGGGAGCGGTATAAAATAATGGAGAAGCTCGCCGAGAAATGACACGGCTGCAATTATAGTTATTTGTGACAGATGTTTCATTTAGAACTCCGTTTCGTGGTTGTTTCTATCATATATTTTATCATGCTCGGCTCTATGTGTCAAGGTATACGAACAAATTGTACCAAAATGGTATCACTTATTTGTACAGAACGCCAAAAATTTAAAAATGCGCATATCTCCATTGACAAATACCACAAGATATGGTATTATGAAAGAGCACCACCACTATATATAGTGGTTTTGGCGTCATATTCCAAAGAAGCATGAAACAGCAAAATATATGTTGTACGGAGAGAATTTTTATGAAAATAATTAAACGAAACGGCTCGGAAGCAGAGTTCAATAAGGAGAAAATTGCGATAGCGATAGGCAAAGCCAATAACGCAGTTGATGAGGCTGTACGCATCACGCCGCTTCAGATAGAGCGAATTGTCGAAAGCGTTGTTATTGCATGCGAGGCGCTTGGACGTTCGCCCGAAGTTGAGGAAGTGCAGGACATGGTTGAGCATCAGCTCATGGCTCACGGTGCATTTGAGCTTGCGAAGATATACATTACTTATCGCTATACGAGAAGTCTTGTGCGTCAGTCTAATACCACAGATGACCGTATTCTCTCGCTCATTGAATGCAATAATGAAGAGGCAAAGCAGGAGAACTCCAACAAGAATCCTGTCATTAACTCAACTCAGCGCGACTACATGGCGGGCGAGGTTTCGCGCGACATCACAAACCGTATACTCCTGCCCGAAGATATTGTAAAAGCGCATAATGAGGGCATCATCCACTTCCACGATACCGACTATTTCGCGCAGCATATGCATAACTGCGACCTCGTAAATCTCGAGGATATGCTCCAAAACGGTACGGTCATCACCGGCACACTTATTGAGCGTCCGCACAGCTTCTCCACCGCCTGCAATATCGCAACGCAGATAATTGCGCAGGTTGCGTCCAATCAGTACGGCGGACAGTCAATTTCGCTTACTCATCTTGCTCCGTTTGTGCAGGTCAGCCGCGAAAAAATAACAAACGATGTCAAGGCGGAAAATGCCGATGTCGGACGTGAACTTACAGATGCACAGATAAGCGAGCTTGTCGAGCGCAGACTGCGCGAGGAGATACGCCGCGGCGTGCAGACGATACAGTATCAGGTGGTGACGCTTCTGACAACAAACGGACAAGCCCCGTTTGTAACTGTCTTCATGTATCTTAACGAAGCTAAAAATGAAGCCGAAAAACGCGACCTTGCGATGATAATTGAGGAGGTTCTCAATCAGCGTTATCAGGGCGTTAAAAATGAAAAGGGCGTTTGGGTCACGCCTGCATTCCCGAAGCTTGTTTACGTGCTCGAGGAAGACAATATAAACGAAGATGCGCCTTACTATTATCTCACAAAATTGGCGGCAAAATGCACTGCCAAGAGAATGGTGCCCGACTATATTTCCGAAAAGAAGATGCTCGAATTAAAAATCGACAAGAATGGAGAGGGACACTGCTACACTTGTATGGGCTGCCGCAGTTTCCTGACACCATACGTTGATGAAAACGGTCAGCCGAAATATTACGGACGCTTCAATCAGGGCGTGGTTACGATAAATCTCGTTGATATCGCGTTGTCGAGCGAGAGGGATGCGGATGCATTTTGGAAGATATTCGATGAGCGGCTTGAGCTTTGTCACCGTGCACTTATGTGCCGTCACAACCGTCTTAAGGGAACTCTTTCGGATGCCGCACCTATTCTTTGGCAGTACGGTGCGCTCGCACGTCTTGAAAAGGGCGAGACGATAGACAAGCTTTTGTACGGCGGATATTCTACTATTTCACTCGGTTATGCGGGACTTTACGAATGCGTGCGTTACATGACCGGCAAATCGCATACCGATCCGGATGCGACACCGTTTGCTCTTAAGGTGATGGAATACATGAATGCCGCATGCCGCAAATGGAAGGCAGAGCATAATATTGATTTCTCGCTTTACGGAACGCCGCTTGAATCCACGACATATAAGTTTGCGAAGTGTCTCCAGCGCCGTTTCGGTATTATAAAAGGAGTTACGGACAAATCGTATATCACCAATTCCTATCATATTCATGTCACAGAGGATGTAAACGCATTCGACAAGCTTATCTTTGAGGCGCAGTTCCAAGCCTTGTCACCCGGCGGCGCGATAAGCTATGTTGAAGTACCGAACATGCAGAATAATCTTGAAGCAGTCATGCAGGTTATCCGCTGTATCTACGATAACATTATGTATGCCGAGCTTAATACCAAGAGCGATTATTGTCAGGAGTGCGGCTTCGACGGCGAGATTGAGATACGCGAGGAGGGTGGTAAGCTCGTTTGGACCTGCCCACAGTGCGGCAATCAGGACCAGGACAAGATGAATGTTGCGCGCCGCACCTGCGGATATATCGGCACGCAGTATTGGAATCAGGGACGCACGCAGGAAATCAAGGAAAGAGTGCTTCACCTATAATGTATTACGGAAATATAAAAAACTGCGATATCGCCGACGGAGAGGGCGTGCGCGTTACGCTGTTCGTGTCGGGGTGTACTAATCGGTGCGAGCACTGCTTTCAGCCGGAGACGTGGGATTTTCATTATGGGGAACCGTTTACACGAGAGGTTGAGGACAAGATAATATTGATGCTGGCACCGAGCTATATAAACGGTCTTACAGTTCTCGGCGGCGAGCCGTTTGAACCGTCGAATCAGCGGGATTTGCTGCCATTCCTGCGACGTGTGCGCGAGGCGTATCCCGATAAAACTATATGGGCATTCTCGGGATTTACGCTTGAGGAGCTTTTATGTGACGGATCGCATCCGCGGTGCGAGGTGACTGATGACATACTATCACTTCTCGATGTACTTGTTGACGGACGGTATGTGCACGAAAAACGCAATCTCATGCTCAAATTTCGCGGCTCATCAAATCAGCGGCTTATTGATATGAAAGCGACGCTTTCATCGGGCGATATTGTATTGTGGGATGAATAAAGCAAAGGGAACCGAGGTATAAACTTGGTTCCTTTTTGTTTTTAAATTGTTGTTTGTCGGGGAGTTTTATGCTTCGATTTTTGCAACTTCCACGCAGCGCTCCGCGTCGCCTACCGGATTTCGAGGGCGGTGGCCCCGCGCCCCCCGGGCGGGGGGGGGGGGGTGTCCCCCCCCCCCCCCCCCCCCCCCCCCCCCCCCCCCCCCCCCCC
>JAZRAB010000029.1:0-3591 GCA_045634345.1 Candidatus Flemingiibacterium sp.
CATTGCACCCTCTGCAACGGTAGGCGGTGCAATGCACCGCGTGGGAGTTGCAAAAATCGAAGCGGCAAACGCCCCCACAAACAAAAATTTATAATTTCCTTGCCGCTTTTGCCGATTCATATTTGCGCCGTGTTGCGTCACCACCGCGGATGTGGCGCTCGGATTTGTTGGTGTCGAGTATTTTCTGCACCTCTTTGTGAAGGGCGGGGTCAATCTTGGCAAGACGTATTGAAACATCCTTATGTACAGTCGATTTGCTGATGCCGAATGCGGCGGCGGTACTTCTTACCGTACTTTTTTCCTCTATCAAATATACCGCGAGCCTTCGCGGACGCTCATCGCTGTCATATATCAAGCAGTTCACCTCGTTTGCGTATTTTGAGTCATAATAATATATGCGAGGTGCGGACTTATAATGACAAAACAATTGCGGTTTGCGCTTGGAATATTTTTCATATATATCGCATTTTGACCAATACAGTCGGTTGCAAACTGCAATATTTTTGTTTTATTCACAAATTGTATATCGTTCGTACATTTTGCCGACGTCTAAACATGGTACAATATATATAGGCACCCACAATCCCACCTCGAAAGGAAATCTTAATGAACAAACGTATACTTAAATTAGTCTCCGCTCTTACCCTCGGTGCGCTCCTTACCAATACCCCCCTTGCCGCACTGAATTATACAGGACTCGGGGAGATAACCGACATAAAGCGAGATACTGTTGGAGACGGTCTTACATACAGTCAGCTTAAATCTACCGATGAGAACGGAAAGCCTCAGCAGGCATACATATTCGAATATTCCCCCGACGGCGGAGTGCTTCCGCTTGTGCGCTGGGGCGAGAGCGTTTACGGAAAGGACCGTGTCGGAGCGCTTGTTTCTGCCGCAGAGGATGACGGAGAGAGTGTGCTCGGAGCGATAAACGGCGATTTTTTCAGTATGCAGACGGGCGTGCCCATGGGCGTAATGATAGATGGCGGAAGACTGATATCCACCGATGATTCAAAATACGCGCTCGGATTCAAGGAAGACGGCACCGCGCTTATCGGTAAACCGTCCGTTTCGATAACCATGACCGACATTTCAAAGGACAACACCGTTTTCGAGATAGGTCAGCTTAACAAATACCCGACAATATGGGGCGTGTATATGCTCACTGATGATTTCGGAGCCTTTACACACTCATCCGATAAATCGCGCGAGATAGTTATACAGCTGTACGGTGATATCACTGTGAAGGGCACTGTTTACGGTATCATTGTTGACATAATAGATGGCACCACAGACACTGAAATACCCGAAGGATGCGCTGTCATCTCCATTGCCGAGACGTATGCGGACTACAGCAAATTTGATGTAGTATCGGTTGGTGACATCCTGCAGATAGATACAGCTTGCGCAGATGGATGGAATCATGTCACTTGTGCGATTGGCGGCGGCGATATTATACTTGACGGCGGCACAATGCCTGACGGAACAATCGACGAGGACACAGAAAAAAGCAGTCAGCCGCGCACCGCTGTCGGAATCAAGGAAGACGGAACCGTTGTTTTCTTTGCCATTGACGGGCGCATATCGGCTTCGCGCGGACTGAAAATATCCGAGCTTTCCTCGGTCATGGCTGAGCTTGGATGTATTACGGCACTTAATCTTGATGGCGGCGGCTCGACCACTGTTATGGTGAAGGCGTCCGACAGTACCGATTGCGTTTACATAAACTCCCCCGCAGACACAAGCTACCGTGCCGTTGCAAACGGCATGCTTTTCGTGAGTGAGAAGCCGTCCGACGGAGTACCCGCAGCGCTTTCGGTCACGCCGAATACGCCCTATCTTTTAAGCGGAAGTAAGGTTCATTTCTCGGCACAGGTGCTTGATTCTGCCTATATGCCGACGAATATGGCGGTTTACGGAGGCCTTCTGTCAGTAGAGCTTGACGGAGAATATGCCGAAGGGATTGGCAGTGTCTTACAAAATAGCTTCGCCGCCGGCAAGCATCCGGGCGAGTACAGACTCAAAGTAAGCACTGTAACGAGTGAAGATCCTCTTGTCGGGGATGTCAGCGTCGTTGTGACGGACACTATTGATTCCCTCGCAGTAACTCCCGATTACCGTCAGATAAGACCGGGCAGCTACGTTAAGCTTAATCTTAAAGCCAAGTATCGCGGCAGGGAGGTCATGTGCGATGCAGGCTCGTTCACATACACCTTAAACGGAGCGAATGAAGCGCCGAATGCGGACATGTACCCTGATGCAATGCTCGTGTGCGAGCTTGGATACCTCGATAAAAGCGGCAATTTCCAAGCCTTTGCCGATGCCGGAGAGGGAACAGTCGAGATTGGTATACACTACGGTGAGCTTTCCCGATATGTAACCGTCGATATTGGGGACACCTCGGAGCCGATAGCCGATTTTGAGGATGATTGGCAGCTTGATATGTTCAC
Source organism: Candidatus Flemingiibacterium sp. (assembly GCA_045634345.1). GTDB lineage: Bacteria > Bacillota > Clostridia > Oscillospirales > CAG-272 > Flemingiibacterium. The sequence goes on from JAZRAB010000029.1 coordinate 2,451, forward strand.
TTTCACTGCTGATAAAGGCAGCGTGCGTGCGAAGCGCACAGAAGCCGGACGCAAAGCCGGCGATGCGCTTGAGGTGAAATATTCATATAACGATGCCAAAGAAAACCGTGTGCTCGAAATAAAGCTTGCTGATGCAATGCCGATTGGAGAGGACGCCGAGAGCATCAAGCTTTGGATAAGCGGCAATATTTCGGGTAATCCTTACGCTGTTGTGAGCGACGCGGACGGAAATATCCACAAGCTTGCCTATAGTGTGAGCAAGGACTACTCAAAGCAGATAGGTTGGCACGAGCTTACAGCAGAAATTACGGAGGAATTGAGCGCTCACAAGTATTGGCTCGATTCGCTGCTTTGCATCACCGCATCCGGAAGCAGTACAGAAACAGTTATAATAGACGATGCCATGGTCTATTACGGAACACCGACACTCGCAGGTCTCGACGCTCACTGGGCGGCTGAAAGCATTCTGGCGCTCTACGATATGGGCGTTATCGAGGATTCTGACTGCGAGGCAAACGGCAAAGCTCTGACTTATTCCCCGAGCGCAGAGCTGACACGCGGCGAATTTGCAAAAATTCTCATTCGCCGAGAGGGCATTGACATCTCCGAGTACGAAAAGAGCGGCATACAGTGCGAGGCGGATACTCCTGCCGACAAGCTCCCCTACATCCGCGCGGCTGTCGCAGAGGGACTGATGAGCGGACGCGGCACGCTCGACGACGGCACGGTCATCTTCGATGCGGGTGCGACTATCACACGCGAAGAAGTCTGCAAGGTGCTCGGCGGTTTGATCACGGGCGAGTTCGCCGCTGACATGACGGTGTTCAGCGACTCGCCGAGTATTTCACCGTGGGCACTTGACGGTATTGCGAAGTGCATTGGCGCAGGCGTTGTCAAGGGGTTCACCGACAGCACGATAAGACCGCAGGCGAAGATATCCCGTGCGGAGATTGCCGCCATGCTGATGCGATTTGAATAATCTAACCTGCCGAGCTGTCTGCAAGACGGCTCGGCGGTTGTGTTATATAGATTTGAGTTTATATAGGAGTTTGCGCTTCGAGCGACGGTGCTCCTTGCGGTGCATCGCACCGCCTGCCGTCTTGCTTGAGAGACAAGGCAGCCCCCGACCGGGTGCGCGAGG
>JAZRAB010000030.1:0-5002 GCA_045634345.1 Candidatus Flemingiibacterium sp.
GCCGCTTGGGAGCTACGATATTCGGAGCGATAAACGCCCCTACAAACAATAATTCGCCGCAGTCCGCGGTAATTTTCACATTGCATCTTGATTAAAGCACAAATTTGTGATATAATTATATAAATATATCAATCACACGAAAGTGAAACCCGATGGATAATAAATTTGCAAATTCGCTGAGTGGTGCAACGCTCGCTTATCTCGGTGACGCAGTACTCGAGGTCATCGTGCGCCGATACCTCGTCTCTCTCGGTATCGCCGACGGCGGCGAGCTTTCCCACCTGGCACTGAATTTCGTGCGCGCCACCGCGCAGAGTGCCGGCATGGACAAGCTTGCGCCCTATCTCTCCGAGGAAGAAGAATACATTTACAAGCGCGGACGGAATGCCAACGGCATTTCCATCCCCAAAAGCGCCTCCGCACGTGAATATCGCCGTGCAACCGGTATGGAAGCGCTGTTCGCTTATCTTGACCTGACCGGCAGAACAGAGCGCGCGGAAGAGCTTTTCCGTATCGCATATGCCGACGTAATAGCGCAGCTTGAAAACCGATGAACCCCAAATAAACGACATTGCAAAAGGAGCTTGCTATGAATATAATACATCTTAAATATGCCGTTGAGGTTGCAAAAACCGGCTCTATAACCAAGGCGGCGGAGAATCTTTTCATGGGTCAGCCCAACCTCAGCAAGGCAATACGCGAGCTTGAAGAAAATCTCGGCATCACCATATTCAAGCGCACCTCAAAGGGCATCGTCCCCACACAGAAGGGTGAGGAATTTCTCGTCTATGCCAAGCGCATCCTTGTACAGATAGACGAGCTTGAATCCATATACAACGGGCACTCCTCAAATAAACAGGAATTTAGCATCTCAATACCGCGCGGAAGCTATATGGCATACGGATTTACCAACTTCGTAAAGCGCCTTGACACCGAGTGCGAGATAGAGATATACTATAAAGAGACTAATTCCGTTGAGGCTATATCGAATATCGTACAGTCGAATTATAATCTCGCCATAATCCGTTTCCGCGACGTATTCGAGCAGTATTTCACGAGACTTTTACGTGAAAAGGAGCTGAAAAGCGAGCTTTTGTGGGGATTTCGTTATATCGCGCTCATGTCGAAGGATAACCCCCTCGCCAAAAAGCCGATACTCACCTGTGCCGATTTTGCCGACTGCATCGAGATACTTCACAGTGACAACACAGTTCCGACGCTGCCGACCATCGAGGCAAAGCGCATGGAGAACATCGAAAATTCCAACAAACGCATCTACGTCTTCGAGCGCGGCAGCCAGATGGAACTGCTTTCAAACATTCCCGAATCGTTTATGTGGGTGTCTCCGATACCGCAGAAGATACTCGACAGATACGGTCTTGTACAAAGAAGCGTGTCCGATGCGGACTACAATTATAAGGATATGATAGTCTATCCGCGTTCCTACCGTCTCTCCGAGCTTGACCATATGTACATAGAGGAGCTTCAAAGCGTTATATCCTCGCTTGACAAGCTTAAGGTGGAATAATCAACAAACGCTTCTCGTCAAAAGCAAACAAAAATGGTAAAATCTAACCATTGACACAGCTAAACTTTAGTGCTATAATTAAGTAAAGTAAGCATAGGCGAGGTTATCACCGTAATGATCACACGTAATTTTGCAGCTGCATATTATTACTATTACTTTTATTTTACGAAAAAAAGTAATAGTGGTTTTTGCTGCGAAAACGAGTGAGGTGCCGGAAACAAAATTTCGGCAAGTATAGGAATAACATCCCGCTCCGTAGTGAAAAATCACTGCGGAGCTTTTGTTTTTGCAAAAAATAATACCTAAAAGGAGATTTTAAAAATGGTAGTAGTAATCAAATCAAACGCAAATGAGGAGAGAGTATCAAAGCTTATCGAATTTTTAAAGGCGCAGGACGTCACGGTTCACGAGAGCCGCGGACATTTTCAGACGGTGCTCGGTCTTGTCGGCGACACAAGCCGCATAGACATCGACACCATCTCGGGACTCGACATAGTTGAAACGGTCAAGCGTATCAGCGAGCCGTACAAGAACGCCAACCGCAAATTCCACCCCGACGACACCGTAGTCACTGTACCAAGCGCCAACGGAGACGTCAATATAGGCGACGGATTCACATTCATCGCCGGCCCCTGCTCGATTGAGAGCGAGGAGCAGATAATCGCCGTTGCCGAGGCGGTTAAGAAATCGGGAGCACAGCTGCTTCGCGGCGGCGCGTTCAAGCCGCGCACCTCTCCGTACGCATTCCAAGGACTGCGCAGTGATGGTATAAAGCTGCTTCTTGAAGCAAAAAAAGCGACCGGCATGCCGATCGTGACCGAGATTATGGACGCATCGCATCTTGACCTTTTCGCGGATGTTGACGTTATACAGGTCGGCGCGCGGAACATGCAGAATTTCGAGCTTTTAAAGGAGCTTGGCCACACAAAGAAGCCGATACTCTTAAAGCGCGGTCTCGCCAACACCCTGCAGGAGCTTTTGATGAGCGCGGAGTACATCATGGCAGGCGGAAACGAGAATGTAATCCTCTGCGAGCGCGGCATTCGCACCTTCGAGACCGCAACGCGCAACACGCTTGATATCTCAGCCGTCCCCGTACTGCATGAGCTGTCGCATCTGCCGGTGATCGTTGACCCGAGCCATGCGTGCGGCTTATCGAAGCTGGTGCTTCCGATGGCGATGTCTGCGGCAGCATGCGGCGCCGAGGGCGTGATGATTGAGGTACACAACGATCCGGCGCGCGCCCTCTGCGACGGTCCGCAGTCGCTTACCCCCGAACAGTTTGAGAGCGTGGTAAAACGTGTGAATCGCGTCTTTGACGCGGCGATGGCAGAATGATATCTTACCCAATAAAAAACTGTCCGAAAGGACAGTTTTTTATTTACTTGTTGGGGTCGAGCAGCGGCCAGTAAGCCTTCATATAGTCGATACCCGACCAGAGCGTCATCACGGTCATTGCCGCAGTGGTAATGTATGAAAGCAAGTACCAATCGTGGACGAAATTGCCTGCCGGAATGACGACAGGATCAAGAAGCACGGTCACAATGCAGACGACCTGTGTTACGGTCTTAACCTTGCCGAGCCATGCCGCCGCAACGACGGTACCGGACTTGTTGACAACGATAAGGCGCATCGACGTTATGGCAAGCTCGCGGAAAATGACGATCAGCGATGCCCAGATGAACACGGGACGGATGTAATCGAAGCGGTAAAGTATACCGAGCATCGCGCCGAAGACCATAAATTTGTCGGCAAGCGGGTCGATGAACTTTCCGAAATCGGTCACGAGATTGCAACGGCGCGCGATCTGACCGTCAAGCATGTCGGTGAGCGCGGTGAGAATGAACACAGCCGCGGCGATAATGCGTATCCACGCCTCGTATGCGGCGAAAAATGCATCGCTCGGAAGCACCAGAACCGCAACAAAAAGCGGCACCATTATAACCCTGAGAATTGAAAGCTTATTTGGCAGATTCATGACTGTCCTCCCATATTTATATCTTGTCCCCGACGAGATCGTAATCGACCGCCTCGGTAATTTTGACTTTTACAAATTCGCCGTCGGAAACGCTTCCCCTCGGCGCACGGAAATATACCTTTCCGTCAATTTCGGGCGCGTCTGCGGCACTTCTGCCGTAATACGCCTCGGATACGGGATCGTACGCCTCGCAGAGCACCTCGACGGTGCGGCCTACCGCCGCTTCGTTCTGCTCCTCGGTGATGTCTCCCTGCGTGCGCATGATGATATCGTATCTGTCCTGCTTTGTCTGCTCGTCGATCTGATTTTCCATATCGTAAGCCGCTGTCCCCTCCTCGCGCGAGAAGGTGAACGCCCCGAGACGGTCAAACCTCGCCTCTTTGGCAAACTCGCAAAGCTCGGCAAAATCCTCCTCCGTCTCGCCGGGGAAACCAACGATGACGGTCGTGCGGATAACCATACCGGGTACACGCTCGCGCAGTTTTTTCACGACCTCGCGTATCATCTTACCGTCCCCGTGACGGTTCATCGCACGAAGCATGTTGTCGGAAATATGCTGGATCGGCAGGTCGATGTATTTGAGTACGCGCGGATTGCTTGCAAAAACCTCAACAAGCTCATCCGTTATCTTGTCGGGATAGCAGTAGAGCACGCGAATCCACGGTATCGAGGTCTCTGTCGTAATGCGCGAAAGTAGCTCGGCAAGCTTATATTCGCCATACAGGTCGAGTCCGTAGCGCGTTGTGTCCTGCGCAACGATGACAAGCTCCTTTACGCCGATTCCCTCAAGCGTTTTCGCCTCGGCAATGACATCTTCCATCGGACGGCTGCGGAACGAGCCGCGTATCGACGGTATCGCGCAATAGCTGCAGCGGTTGTCGCAGCCCTCGGCGATTTTCAGGTAAGCGTAATATTCGGGAGTCGTGATAATCCGCTCGCCGCCGAGTCTTACGGTATTTTTGTCCTCGTATGAAGAATATTTCTTTCCGTTAAGCACACTTTCGACTGCCGTCGTAATGTTGTGTATACTGCCGACTCCGAGTATAGCATCAACCTCGGGAAGCTGTTCGAATATCTCATCGCGGTACCGCTCGGCAAGGCATCCCGTAACGATAATTCCTTTGAGCGTGCGATTTTCCTTGAGCCAGCCGATGTCGATGATATTGTCAATCGCCTCCTGCTTTGCCGATTCGATGAATCCGCAGGTGTTGATAACGATAACGTCAGCCTCTATCTCCTCGGAGACTATCTCATACCCTGCCGAATACAGCTCATGGAGCATTACCTCCGTATCAAGCTGATTCTTCGGGCATCCGAGCGACACGAAGCCGACTTTTGCTTTTTCTTCTTTGTTCATTTTATTGTGTTCCTTTTTATAATTTACATCAGCGGAGAGCGTCGCGACCCCGCCGCATCGTTGCGGTGCTTCCCCTGCGCGAAGCGCAACGTCATATGCTCGCGGCGGAACGCCGCGAGATAAGAGGAGTTTACCGCTC
>JAZRAB010000031.1:0-5312 GCA_045634345.1 Candidatus Flemingiibacterium sp.
GACAGCTCGTTTTCGGGAGTAGGGGGAATCATGATTCCGCTATAGCGCGGTTTCATATTGGGTACGGCACGCATCATGCGGTCGTATGCTTTGTACTTTTCTTTTTCTGCTTCTGTCATATTGATAGAGTCCTTTCCTTAAGCATAAAATGCCACTGGATGTTCCGAATGGCATTTGATTTACATATTCATTTGCGGTGTGTCGCTTTGATCATAGAATGAGTCGGGTTCGTATTCGAGGCTTGGATATCCGTACTGTAGCTTCTCGGAAAGATGCCTCAATCGTTCTTCCTGCAGATAGGAGAGGTTTTCACAATTATCTCTCGTGTAACCGATACTCTTATATATATCGGCAGCTTCTTCCTCCGAGAAAAGCTGAGCTTTGTTTATGAGTCCGGCGCGGATCGCAAAGGATTCTTTGGCGTACTCATAATTCGGAGTGTAATCTCCGTGTGTCACATAGGTTTTGGCGTTGTTTTGTTTCCATGTGGTGAACATGAATCCGTGCTGTTCGCTGTACATGGCTGCAAGAACCGTATCACCGAATTCTGACAGCTTTCTGTACTGCTTTACATCCGGAATGGTCATCTGAGGAGATGATTCGTAGAGGCCTACATATTCTCTGATCTTTTCAGCACCGATACAGATGGCATCCTGAATCTCTGCAAGGTTTCCGGCAGCTCGACTCCGCGCATCCTCAAAGATGAAACCGCTATTATTCTGACTGCACATCGGAATCTTGTGGTAGCTGATATCGAGCATTTCGGTTTCCGGATTGTACTTACCCTCGCATTCGAGAGTGGGGAGCAATCGGAGCATTTCATTTTGGTAAATTGTCATTTGGTTATCCTCCTGTGTTTTTCTGTTTTACATCTGAATGGTGAAGCCATTCTCCATGTTTTCTGCTTCGGTTATATTTTGCAGATGGGCGGGATTTACCACTACCTCTGCTTCGTTACGCATCGTGACGAATGCAAGCACATGATCTTTATCAATCTCCGCTTCGGAGACTGCACCATCTTCTCCAAATCGATGGGCAAACCATTCTGCCTTATCTCGATCAAGCGTCCATGACAATGCTTTTATATTTCGGGAATTGTGCGAGGTAACGCCTCGGTAGATGATCAGCGTTTCAGGGAGAAGCAGATACTGTTTGTATTCCTCTGTGCTCATCAGATACCGTTTATCTGCCTGTGCGAACATTCTGACAAGCTGCTTCTTACTGAAGTTGGGATCGGAGTTTGGGGATTCGGTGGATACCCAATAGTCAGCGAGATATTCCGAGAAGTCCCTCACATCCATATATTCCATCGTGTATTTCAAAAACGCAGACCGATAGGATTTGGTGAGCATCATTGAAATACGATGGACATTATCTGATGATTCGATTTGCTTTGTGATCTGTGTTCGCCATCGTTCAAGGGCAGCTTCGTTTTCCAATAGATTGACAAGTGTTCCGGTTGCTTGATCGACCGTATAGTTCGAATCGGTGAAGGGGTGCTTGACTATGAAAGGGTAGTTTTCAACCGGCTGAAGGTCGAACATGAGGAAAAGTTTGGCTTTTGCTTTTATTTGATTGAGATCGGTTTCGGGGAGCATTTATTCCGTCCTTTCGTGAATTATGGGTGAAACAAAAAAGGCGCATGGTTTTTTACTTCCATGCGCCGAGTGATGCGTTATTTGGTTTTACGGTGGTTCAAATCATTACAGAATGGAGAAACACCTATTTTATATCTATATTTTTGCAAAAAATTTTACACGGCAAATTTGCCTCGAAAACAGCAAAAAACCTCGATTTTCTCGAGGTTTTTTGTGGCTATATCTTTTTTATAGCCTCTTTATGGTGCGCCTGACAGGACTTGAACCTGCACGTCGGGGACACCAGATCCTAAGTCTGGCGCGTCTGCCAATTCCGCCACAGGCGCATATCTGCGTCCGAGTATGTCGGACGCGAAATATAATTATAATTCTATTTTCACAACATGGAAATCAGTACGGTGTGTAGATGGGCCGCTGTAGAAGTATGCCCAAAGTGTACCGTCCTGCATGCGTTTGAGGAAAGGATGACCAACAGAAAACGCCGCCATCTCACTCCACACATCGTTCATCCCCGCGTTTTGCTTGCCCTTGGTGTTTGCGCCGTAGTCGAACACGGTCAGAGCATCTGCCCATGTTTTACCGTTATCGCTACTCTTCGCAAGCTTGATTATCGGTACGGAATCCCGGTTGATATAAATAGTAATAAGCTCACCGTTGTTTCCATCCACAATATTTCCCGGCTGACCGACCAGTCCGGTGTCCGTAATCTCACCGAAGCTGCGTCCGTTGTCGGTGCTTATACATTGATGTATATTTATATAATCGCCTTTTTCACGGTCAAATGTCCAAAAAATGTCTGCAACACGTCCGTCTTTTAAAACATCAAGACGCTGATCCCAATAGTACACGGTCGGGCAGTCCGTAATAACTACTTCATCGCCCCACGTATATCCGCCGTCTGAGGAATATACAACTGCACTGTGATGTACCCAATATTTGGTTTCGTAATAAGGCTTATTAACCTCAAACTGAATGCCGATACGTCCGTCATTTGTTATGAATGGTGCCCCTGTAAGTGGGAGCGGCATATCATAGAAAGTATTCACCTGCACTCGCTCAAGCGGTGTCCATGTTTTACCGCTGTCGGCTGAATGTGATACCATGATATATGTATCCTTAAGTCCTTCAGTCCCCTCGTTATAGTAGGGCAGCTCTTCCATTGTGGCATCAACTGCGTTTACGACTGCGAGAAGATTGTTTGGCGCCGCCTCGACAAAATATATAACACGAAGTGTTGTAGGCTTGCCGTCAACTGTAGGAGGAGCAAAAAACTCTATAGGCTCTCCGAAAGTTTTGCCGCCATCCTTTGAAATACACGCTACCGCGCGGTCAGTTTTGTTGTACGGTCCCTTGGTTTGGGCACCTTTGAAGGATGCTAATACCGTGCCGTTATGCAGCTGACAGATCGAAGGAAATGCGCAGCTTGAAAGAGCTGGTGTCGCTTCGCCCGAATAAATGATTTCGTGGTCTAGTATTTTCATGACTCTTTTCTTAATTCCATTCAACTAACATATTTTATGCTAACAATTAGTATATCACAGATAAAAGATTTTGTCAAGGTATTGATTTTTACTTTAAAAAGTTGTAAAATATATATGATGTATATTCCATTTTACGGAGACATGAATATATGTCACAGAATTTTAATGCTCTTATTCTTGCACTTATAATTGTCGTATGCCCGATAGCGATGGGAATGACCTCACCGGATACGGTAGCCTTGCCTGTATTGATGTATCATCATATTGGCGAGGGTGTGGCAGGCAGTACGGTAATATGCGCGGAGACTTTCGAAAGGCATCTTTCAATGCTTGCCGATAACGGATATGAGTCCGTAACACCACGGCAGATTATTGATTATGTGACTGATGGTTCACCGCTTCCGGACAAACCGTATCTTATCGTATTTGACGACGGGTACGAGTCCAATCTTGAGTATGGACTTCCGCTTCTTTTAGAATATGATGAGCATGCCGTGATTTGCTTTGTAGGTTCAAGCGTTGGTTGTAAAACTTACAAAGACACAGGTAATCACATCATACCGCATTTTGATATAAACGGTGCACGCAAGCTACTTGGTTCCGGACACATAACGCTCGGCTCGCATACATGGGATATGCACATGTATGCTCCGCTTGAATCCGGACGAATACGCGAGTACGCTGTGCGGTGCGCGGATGAAACAGAGGTGCAGTTTGAGTCAGCATTCTATGCCGATTGCACGAAAATGCGCGATTTTATGAGGAACGAGCTTGGATGCGAAATGACCGTTTTTGCTTACCCTCATGGCGTATGGGACTATGAGAGCGAGCGCATATTACGCGAATTTGACGTTGCTATTACGTTTACAACCGAGCCGCGTATGAATATCCTGCGGCGCGGTGACAATGATTGTCTATATCTTCTCGGAAGATTTAATATTTGCGAAACCGCCGATTTTAAAGCTTTGCTAGAATCTGATTTTGGAGGAATAAAATGAAAGTACTTGTTTTATCAATTACCGCCGGTCAGGGACACAACTCGACCGCAAGGGCACTTTGTGCATATCTTGAATCCATTGGATGCCAGGCGCAGATGCTTGACACCTTTGAATATCTTAATCATGCGCTCGGAGAGACTGTGTCGAAGGGGTATCTTCTTGTAGCGAACAATGCTAAACTCGTTTACAAGGGCGGATATCGCCTTGCCGAAAAACGCAGTAAATCCTCAAGCGAGCATTCGCCGACTCGTGCGACGGGAAATATTATGAGCAAAAAGCTTGCCAAATATATTGCCGAGTATGACCCTGATGTTATAATCTGTACGCATATTTTCCCTGCCATAATTCTTGACGTCATGAAGAAAAAAGGCAAGCTTCGCGCAAAGACCATCGGCATATTGACCGACTTTATGTTCCACCCATATTGGGAGGAGGGATGTAACCTCGACTACGTTGTCACGCCGAATGAGCAGCTTTTCACTCAGGCGCTCAAAAAAGGCTTTAAAGAGGAACAGATACTCCCGTTCGGAATCCCGATACATCCGAAATTTTCAAACAACAATCGTACCAAGGAGCAGGCGCGTGCCGAGCTTGGACTTGATATAAACAAGCGTACAGTCCTCCTGATGAGCGGAAGCATGGGATATGGAAATATTGACGATACGGTCATGGCGCTTGACCGTGTGCCTTACGATTTTCAGCTTATAACTGTCTGCGGAATGAACCACACTGCAAAGGCACGCATCGACGAGCTTAAGACCAAGAAACGCATACTCAACCTCGGATATATTGACTATGTGGATAAGCTGATGGATGCCGCTGACTGCATTATATCGAAGCCGGGCGGACTTACCACCTCAGAAGCGATGGCAAAGCGTTTGCCAATGGTCATTGTAGACCCGATTCCGGGTCAGGAGGATCGCAATACCGAATTTCTCACGAACAACGGTGTCGCCATGGCTGTCACTGCAACAAGTCCGCTTGACGAGGTGATATATCAGCTTCTCTCAAATCCTCGCCGTACTGAAGTCATGCAGGAAGCGATAGATCTCATCGCCAAGCCGAATTCGACCCGTGATATCTGCAAGCTTGCGAAAAAGCTTTGTGAGGAAAACGACACTTAAAATATTTGTTTTACATAAAAGCAACGAATTTTAGTTTATTGGGGGTTGTCGCTCCGAGCATTGATGCTCCATGCGGTGCTCTGCTCCGCCTGCCGTATTGTTCGCGGCGGC
>JAZRAB010000032.1:0-1622 GCA_045634345.1 Candidatus Flemingiibacterium sp.
ACTTCAAAATATGCTTGCCAGTCTGCCGTATATTTTAATACGGCAAAATCAATGGTACGCACCACGATCTTGTTGTTGTAAACATCAATGATATATCCCTCGGCGTGTTGACCGCCCTGCGTTTCGTATGTGTTGCCGTCATCACTGTAGTATTTGTAGGAATTTACAAGAGAATTTGTTGACGGATTATAGTATCGAACGCCCTGCAAAGATGGGATATGTACAGATTTATAGCCAAGATTGGTCGATATCGGCGTATAACCGGCGTTATCCGTCTTATAGCCGTTTTCGTCCAAACCGTTTGCCACCGATACGTGGGTATGCCCGTGAAACCAAATGGCATTTTTATAATGCTTTATCAGTTTTATGAATCGATCGCCATGTTCACCGTCCAGCATATTGGAATAACGATGTGACGGGTCTGCGCTGCTGTCATTTTCATCATGGACGTGCTGAAAGACAAAACAACGCTTGTTTCGGTTTGTTTCCAAAACATTTTCAAGCCAATCAAGCGCACCGTCAGCAAATTTCGCATAAGGCGAAGCACTCACAAGGGAAAGCATAATGAATACGTCGTCGCCCTTTGTGAAGTAATAATACAAGGAATCGCCAACACATCCGTTTGCTACATGAGTTGCCCATCCTGTCATGGTCTCCCAAAGCGATTTATCAATTACATCTGATACACCGCTTACAGGGTAGGTTTCGTGGTTTCCCGAACATTCGTAAATTGGCTTGCTTGTAATGGTCGAATCGGAGAATTTGTTCTTGTACTGATTCGTATAATCCTCGCTTGCCCACGCCACCAAGTCACCGCACACACAGATGAAGTCAACCTTATCGTCAAGATAAGTCAACGCTCTTTCAAAGTCGTTTACACCGTTATAATCGCCGTCGGATTCCGTGCCGCCGTACTGAATGTGCGTATCCGAAAGAGCGGCGAACGAATACAAATGCACCGACGGCTCTGTGACATATCCATCTATCAAGGTCTGTACTCCGCGTGTGATATCTGCATGATTCATACCCGTTACGGTGTTGACGAATGAAAGCAGCGCACTCAACCGACTACCGCTCTTAAATGTAGTGTCGCTTACTGCGGAAGAAGAACTCGCGCCATTAGAGTACCCACCAGCAATGTCTTGAATAGCAGATGATAAGTCGGTAAATATCATTCCTGTTTTTCGACTTATTGCAGTTATGAGTGCTTCGATTCTGCTTTTTGCGTTCATACACTCACCTCACCAGAACCGATAACGGAAAGGAGGTTATTGTCAACGATCTCTGCCGCCTGTCTTGCAATTCGATTCATGTCCTCGTCGGAAACTGACGGAACAATGGAAATACCGAGATTCGTCCACTGAACAGCCGTGACCGTCTGCGTGTCCTCATATGTGATGTAAATATTAGAGTTTGCTTCCGTACCTTTTGCGCAGAAACGAAGATAACCGACACCGATAGCACCCGAACCATATTTTGATGGTGGAGTAATCTCGATTGTAGTGTAAGACTCACTATGTCTTGTGATCGTCAGATTCGTGCAAGCAGAGAATCCACTAACATTTTCTGTCGATGGGTAATCCGAAGAGCCTCGCGCCAGAATTGTGTTTAAGTCGGATCGT
>JAZRAB010000033.1:0-10685 GCA_045634345.1 Candidatus Flemingiibacterium sp.
TCGGGAGAAAACGGACTCTTTCCATGAGAGATTCTTCTGAACACCGCAAAGGTTGTGTCGAGCAGCGGCAGTGCAAAAATTGAAATCGGGATAATAAACGAAATCACAGTATGCAACTTGAAGACTCCGGACACAGATATAACCGCCATGGTATATCCGAGGAAAAGCGCCCCCGTGTCACCCATGAAGATTCGCGCGGGATTGGTATTAAAGGGCAAGAAGCCAAGACAAGCGCCAACAATTACGGCAGTTACCATCGCTGCTCCCACATCGCCCTTCAGAAGCATCACCAGAAGAAGTGACACAGAGCATATTGCCGACACTCCGCAAGCAAGTCCGTCAAGACCGTCGATAAGATTAATGGCATTCGTGAGTCCAACTATCCATAACACGGTTATCGGTATTGCCCACATTCCGAAATGAATATACCGTCCGAACAGATTGATATATTCAAGCACGATTCCCTGTGAAACGGCAATAAGCGCCACACCGATCTGTGCAATCAACTTTATCCATGCATTGATGCGGAACACATCATCAATAACACCTACTGCAACAACAATGAGGCCGCCGGCATAAATAGCAACAAGCTCAGGTGTCATTTCACAAAAGACAAGCGTAGCAATAACAAACCCAAAAAAGATCGCAAGTCCCCCGATTCGCGGAATCGGTTTTTTATGCATTCGTCTTGAATCCTTAGGCACATCAATGGCACCTATTTTGTACGCAAGTACGCTGACCGCAGGTGTAGTGGTAAATGCTACAAGCGCGGCAAGAGCAAGCGCAGTAAGCATATATATTATATCAGTAATTTGCATTTTCTGTCTCCATTCACCGAATTATCGGTGTTATTCTTACAAAAACAGGATTGTCAAGCAAAATATCAAAGCATCGCCTTTACAGCATCCGCAAGATATCCCACACCCTCTATTATCTGTTCATCCGAAGGAGTGGAATAGTTAAGCCTGAAGCACTGTGACGGTGCCGCGGTATCGCAATTAAATGCCTGCCCGGGGACAACAGCGACCTTCTTCTCCATTGCCTTTTTAATGAATGCCGCCTGGTTTATATTATCGGGAAGTGTGCACCAAAGGAAAAGTCCGCCCTCGGGACGTGTGTATTTTACACAGTCGGGCATATGCTTGTCAAGCTCGGCGAGCATGAGTCCGCATTTTCTCTTGTAAAGGGCACGGATGCCGTCAATATGCTTGTCGATATCGCACTCGCTGATGTAGCGGTGACAGAGCATTTGGAAGAACTGATTGGTATGAACATCCTCAACCTGCTTTGCCACGACCATTTTTGTAACAACTTCTTCGGGGCCGCAGATAAAGCCGATACGCATACCTGCCGACAAGACCTTACTGTACGAGCCCGAATAAACGACCATATCATCCGTATCAAGGGATTTGATAGTGGGAATCTCCTCGCCGGCAAATCGAAGTTCACCGTAAGGGTTGTCCTCGAGAATTACGATATTATACTTTTTAGCAAGCTCAAGCACAGCTTTTCTCTTCTCGAGCGACATGCAGGTTCCGGACGGATTCTGGAAAGTCGGAATGAGATAGAGTATTTTTGCACGCGGACATGCTTTCATTGTCTCTTCAAGAGCATCGATATCAACACCGTCGTCAGACATCGGTACCCCCACAGTCTCGCATCCGCAGGAACGGAAAGCGTTGAGCGCGCCGATAAAGCTCGGATTTTCGCATATGACAGTATCGCCTTCATCGCACATAGTCTTGCAAAGAAGCTCAATTCCCTGCTGACCGCCGGAGGTGATTATCGTCATCTGTCCGTCCATTTTAATATTAAAGCGAGATGAAAGTCTTGCCTTTACGTCCTCACGAAGAGCAGGATATCCTTCGGTAATGCCATACTGCAGAGCAACAGACGGCTCTTCTGCAAAAATTTTAGTTGAAAGACGTGCAAGGTCGTCCACGGGAAATGATTCGGGAGCGGGATTTCCTGCCGCAAAGGAAATTATTGTCGGATCGGAAAGCGCCTTGAAGATTTCTCGGATTGCAGACGGCTTTAAATTCTGCATTTTTTTCGATATTCTGTACTGCATTGTAAATCCTTTCGATATATGTAAATCTATATTAATTTTCAATAAAAACATACCACATCATACATTTTAACATATATATACACTTTTTTCAAGAGTTGTTCTTGAAATTAACAAAAAATTATGATATAATTTTTATTAATGCAAAATTCGATAAAAGGAGCACTCCGATGGACGATATGGATTACTACGAGTGGGAAGCGAGCAAACGCCGCTTTACATTTCCGAAAATATTAAAGTTTATTTTAAAATTTATTGCCGCTGTCATAATAATCGGTACATTCGCTCTGATTCTCGGTCGAGGACAGCTTATGAAAATACCGAAAAATTTTTCGGGAATAACATGGACTGACAGCATCGTGTCTGCATATAACTCGGGCGAAATTGATATAGTATATCAGCAGCCATACGAAAGCTTTGATAAAAAAGGCTTATACCATATTTCCGATGTCATACTCTCAAAATCCACAAATGAGGTACAGCTTACAGTACGCTACAACAGCCGCAATACGATAAATACGCTGATGGAGAAATATTCAATTTCCGAGCGTCCAAGCGGCGAAGCATTTATATATATTCTCAAGGATGAAAACGGCAACACCTACACCGATTATACATTTGCCTCAGAATCAAAACCGCTTTATGAATTTCGTCGCGTGATTTTCTCGGGGGTCGAGCTTGCAGATGTTGAAACACTCTATCTTGACATCTATTACATCGAGCATGTTTCCGATAAATCACCAATGCACACAAGCTTCATAGCATACGACGGCAAACTTGACGTCGCATATCATGCTCCGTATGAACAGCTTGATATAGATGACTGGTACCGTCTGTCCGGATTTAATTTTTCAAAAAAGCAAGAAACTGCAGGATTCACTCTGCGCTATAACAGCAAAAATGTAAATGAGAAGATTATCAATAAATACGGTGTTTCGGAACTTCCCGAAGAACTGTTTTATTATACGCTTGTTGATGGCAATGGAAACGAATATACCGATTATACCGTAACACCGAAAAGTGAGAGTGAGTACGAATTCCGAGAATTGTCTTTCACGGGTGTTGAGCTTAACAATACCGCCAAGCTGTTTTTGAACGTATTCTGCGTCCCCGAAATTACATCGGATCCAAAGCCGATAGCCGGATTTGAAATGCGTATCGGAGAGCTTTACAGCGAGTTTCCAACATACAAAAAAGCAGGCAGCACGACACTTGTTTTTAACACCGCGCCTACTTATGTTTCAGAGCTTGAAGACAAAGAATAATCACAGGCATAATGAAAGGACAAACACAATGACAACACAAGAAAAGCTCGCCGCACTGCGCTCTCACATGTCTGCGCGCGGCGTTGACATACTTCTCATTACATCCGATGACTATCATCAGTCAGAATACGTCGGTGACTTTTTCAAATCTCGGGCGTGGGTGTCCGGCTTCACCGGCTCTGCAGGCACATTGATCATAACTCAGACCGACGCCAAGCTTTTCACCGACGGTCGTTATTACATCCAAGCCGAACGTCAGCTTGAAGGCAGCACTATCGACCTTATGCGCTCCGGAAGCGAAGGAGTTCCCACTCCAACCGAGTATATGCTGTCGCTTCTCAACGATAAAGGGCGCGGATATAAGGTTCTTGCCACGGACGGGAAATGCGTGTCTGCCAAAATTGCCGAGGCGCTTGTTCAAAAGCTCCCTGCGGGTGCGTCCCTTAACTGTGACACCGATTTTGTCGGGCTAATCTGGGAAGAACGCCCTGCTCTGCCGTCTTCTAAAATTTGGAGACTTGATAATAAATACTGCGGTCGTTCCCACTCGGAGAAGCTTTCGGATGTGCGTGCAGCATTGAAGAAAAAGGAATGCAACGCGCTTGTAATGTCAAGTCTCTGTGATATTGCGTGGTTATACAATCTGCGCGGCGGAGATGTCGAGCATACACCTGTGTTCTTATCTTATTGCATCGTCACCGAAGACGAGGATATGCTTTTCGCAAATCTTGACGCTGTCTCCGATGTAAAAGCAGAACTCAAAATGGAAGGTGTAAAGGTATACCCATACAGCGATTTTTACACTGCTCTTTCAAAGCTTGACGAAAAAACAGTTCTTGTCGATAAATCCGCTGTCTCAGAAGCTATCGTTTCTGCGTTGTCCGGTGCAAAGCTTATAGATGCAAAAAATCCCACGCTCATTTTGAAGGCGAAGAAAAACGCCGTAGAGCTTGAAAATATTCGCCGAGCTCATGTCGCTGACGGTCTTGCCGTAACAAAGATGATGCTTGAGCTTAAATACGGCAATACCGAGTTTGATGAGTTGACTGTCGAAAAACGCCTGCTCGCTCTGCGCCGCGAGTGTGCCGACAAGCTTGGTGTAACACTTATTGATGAGTCATTCGGTGCTATCTGCGCATTTGGCGCAAATGCGGCGATGGCACACTACTCGGCAACTCCCGAAAGCTATTCTGTGGTAGACCGTTCTGCTCCTGTTCCTATGCTGCTCATCGACTCGGGCGGACAGTATCTTGAGGGAACGACCGATATCACACGTACGTTTATACTCGGAAATATTCCGGATGAGGTAAAAAAGCACTACACGCTAACAGCATGCGGAATGCTGCGTCTTGCAAATCTTACGTTTCTTGAAGGTGCAACCGGTACTGCAATGGATATTATCTGTCGCCAAATGATGTGGGAACACGGTATAGACTTCCGTCACGGCACGGGACATGGCGTCGGATATCTTCTTTCTGTACATGAAGGTCCCAACTGTTTCCATTGGCTTCGCGGTGACGCAAAAATAGAAGAAGGTATGATAACGACTGACGAACCGGGTATCTATGTTGAGGGAAGTCACGGCATACGCATCGAAAACGAGCTTGTAGCGACGAAAGCTTTCCGCAATGAATACGGACAGTTCATGTGCTTTGAAAATCTCACATTCTGCCCAATAGACCTCGACGGTATTGACATTTCGCTGCTTGATACATCCGATATCAAGCGTCTTAACTCATACCACAAATCTGTATATGATACCCTCTCCCCTTACCTCTGCGCAGGCGACTGCGAGAAACTCGCATATCTTACACGAGAGATAGGTTAAGGTCTTGACAAATCAAATCGGATATTGTATAATTATAAGGTAAAATCACCGTAGTGCGGTTTATTGTCGCACAAAGGTCACAACCTCGCCCGGTGGGCAAATTTTACAGATAAGGATAAAACCAATGAACAAGTTAACCCGCACCCCGCCTTATGAGATCAATAGTCTGCGCGATATGATCGTAAGATCTGCCGAGCTTTTCGGTGATAAGGATCTTTACGTCTACAAGGAAAACAAGGAAGAAATACATTATTCTTACAATCGTTTGAAAGCGGAATGTGAGCAGATCGGTACTGCGCTGAATACGCTCGGAATCGCAGGAAAGCATGTAGCTGTTATCAGCGAAACATCCGTAAAAACTACCGCAACTTATATAGCAACCATAGCCTCAGGCGGTGTTATCGTCCCGCTTGATAAGGAGTTATCGCCGGAACAGCTCGTAAACTTCTTAAACCGCGCCGAATGTGCCGCTATTGTATATTCCCCCACTTTTAAAGGTACTATAACCGCATCTGCCGATAAACTGCCGACTTTGGAATATTATATCCCAATGAGCGGCGAGGATAGCGTTGACGATACTCTTCCGCACGCGCCGCACGTTTTGCCGTGGGAGGATTTCCTCTTTCTTGGTAAGCAGGCAATTGAAAACGGAGATGATTCTTACTATACACGTGTACCGGATCTTGAAAAAATGTGTGCTATTCTCTTCACCTCCGGAACAACCGGCACCTCAAAGGGCGTAATGCTCTGTGAGCGCAATCTCTGCTCTGCATCATACGCCGCCTGCATGACCACACCTTACGATGACAGTACACGTCTTGTATCGGTACTTCCGCAGCACCACACATATGAAATGACCTGCTGTCACCTTGCGGCGCTTAACATTGGCGCTTCGGAATTTATTAACGACAGCCTCAAATATGTTATGCGCAACTTCGCAAGCTTCAAACCCAATGCTCTTGTTCTTGTGCCTTTGTTCGTTGAAACGATCTACAAGCGAATCAATGATGAGATCAAGAAAAAAGGCATGACCAAAAAGGTTGAAGCTGGCAAAAAGCTTGCAATGGCTGCCCTGAAGGTCGGCGTAGACATCCGCCCCAAGCTTTTCTCTCAAATAACCGGTGCTCTCGGCGGCAATGTCAAATCAATAATATGCGGCGGCGCTCCGGTAAGCGCTTCCATTCTTAAAGATTTCTACGCCTTCGGTATCACCATATACGAGGGCTATGGTATAACCGAGTGCGCACCGCTTGTTGCTTGTAATCCGCCTGACAGAAAGCCAAGATTCGGTTCTGTCGGTCTGCCGGTATATGGCGTAAGCGTAATGATTGACAAGGCATCCGAAGAAGATGAGACCGGTGAAATACTTGTCAAGGGCGACAACGTAATGCTCGGATACTACAAGGACGAAGAAGCAACAAAAGCAGTATTCACCGATGACGGTTGGTTCCGCACCGGTGATATCGGATATATTGACCGTGACGGATACATATTCATCACGGGCAGAAAGAAAAATGTTATCATCCTCTCAAACGGCAAAAACGTCTTCCCCGAAGAGCTTGAAGAGCATCTCTCCCATTCCGAATTTATTAAGGAATCGGTAGTAATCGGCAAATCCGATGATTCGGGCGAAATCGCAATTACCGCGCTCATTTATCCCGACTTTGAAAAGCTTGACGGTAAATCCGATGAGGAAATCGACCAGACAATCCGTGATGCTGTAAACGACATCAACAGAACACTACCCTCCTTCAAGCATATGAGCGCAGTGGAAATCAGAAAAGAAGAATTTGAAAAGACTTCCTCAAAGAAGATCAAACGATTCTTATATAAATAAATCAACACATGGAGGTATAGACCAATGTACGAACAATTCAAAACAATCCTCATTGAGGAATTAAGCGTCGATCCCGACTTAATAACCATGGATGCGGAGCTTACAAGCGACCTTGGAATTAATTCACTTGAGCTTGCTGACCTTATCCTGCTTTGCGAGGATAAGCTCGGTGTTACTATCGACGATGATCAGCTTTCAAAGTTCATAAGCGTCGGGGACGTTGTTAATTATCTGCAGAGCCTTGAGCATTAACAAGTGAAAAATATCCGAGGGGGACCGCAAGTCCCCCTCTTATACCATTCTATAAAATACAATATTTAAGGACAAACATGAACGAAACACAACAAGCAATAGCAGTTCTTGCTATATCACTGGCAATAATAATTCTGATCGCCGTTATCGTATTCGTTCTGCTTATCAGAATACAGACCGCACGCCGCAGACGCAAGATTGAAAGCTACGGACGCGAAAGTGAACAGCGCATAGATGCGCTCCTAAAAAAAGCATTCGGCGATGATGCGGTTTTTTCGGGAATATACCTTCCCTATCTTAAAAGTCAGGAACAAAAGCACGCGGAGATTGATCATCTTGTGGTTACGCGCTCGGGTATATGCGTCATTGAGGTCAAGAGCCATAACGGTTCTATCCGTTGCCCCGATGAACGCCTTTGGTGGCAGACGTATAACGATAAAAAAATCTCATTCTACAATCCTTTGCGTCAGAACAAAATGCATACAAAAATCGTGGGAGAAATCCTCCGAAATGAGGGACAATACAACGTGCCAATTTACAGCGTGGTTGTTTTTACATCACGCAGAGTCACGTTTTCGCATAAGTACGATAATGTCATCCGCACCGACAAGCTGGTTGATTATATTAAGAAAAACGGAAAGAAAAACGCCCTTTCCACATCCCAAACTCGCCGTGTCCGCGATATAATCAAGTATTCCGCCGTCAAAGACAGAGCAGTTGCACGGCAACATAAAAACGCGATACGCAAATTCAAGAAAAAAGTCAGATAAAAACAAGCGTACAAAACAGAATCGACTCTACATCAATTCTGTTTTTGTACGCTTTTGTATTCGTTATAATACTTATAGAACGGACACCGCGGACTTGACATTGCGCGGTAAAATTCATCCTCGTCGAGATTGGCAATGCAGACGTTTTCCTGCATATCCTCGTCCCAATCGTAGAACTCGCATGTCTCACAGTTTGATTCGGGTAGTTTTTTCTTTTTTTGCATGATGTACCTCCGAATTTTATGTGTTTATTATATCATAAATTTTTAGAAAAAGCAATACTTCACGCAAATAGCAAGCATAAAATACAAAGAAAGCCCCGAAACCGCAGTGATTTCGGGGCTTTTGAGTAATCCCATACGGGATAAATTATCTCTTTGAGTTTTAACAACGCCGTTTGATATCGTGAATAACGTGAAATATCGTGTGATATCGTACGTTTATCGTGTATTTTCGTGCGATATCGTGAATATCGTGAGTATCGTTGCGTAAAGTGTTACACCAAATTTGCACCAAGATTATACCATAGTATACTACGCTTTTTGTGCCGTTACAACATATTCAAATAATTGTTTATTACAATTACGCTTACGAACAATTTTGAAGTCAGCGTTAATAAAACCAATGTTTTTCATTAAATCAACATATATACGTTCAGCAGGGACTGTTATTCCGTAGAAGTTAGAATTGCCAATTATATAAAACACCTTGCCTTTGGACTTCAAGCCACTATGTATAGCGGATAAATGCAGTTTCATGTCCTCGAAATACTTCAATACATAGTTTGCCATTAAGTTCGCAGATTTATTATCAGCAGCAGCAATTTGCTGTGCAATATCATATACATACTGTGGCAATGAGCCGTTACTTTCCCAAGTTGACAACAAACTTGTTGCCTTCCCCCAAGTGCCTCCTATCGTTTCCCAATCTAATTCACTCGCTTGATCGGATGTTTCAAGAAAATCTGTCCAATACATATACGGGCGAAGTTCTCGAATATATGAAATTCGGTTAGGATATGGAGGAGATGTAATAACAGTATCATATTTATCGAGGCATTCTTTCGGAACGCTTCGAGCATCATGATGAAAAACTATAGAAGAAACAAGCGGTTGAATACTTGCTCCGTGAGCCACCATATCACAAATAGATAAATAAGTATTCTTTCCAATATCTATTGAAAAGATAGTATCGCTTGATTCCTTAAACGAAGTAGAAACATGATTAAACGAGGCATTTGATAATTCAATTACTATACGGCAGAACGCTATAGAAAGAAGTTGACGAACTTCATTATCCTCAACAGCTTTGATAGCCGCTTTCAGTTTTGCCAAAAACTCAGCTTGTGCTTCACCCCACCAACGATAAATATTGTGTATTGGAGGAAGTTTGGTTGGAGTATATGACTCTATATTGTCGGTAATATTCTTAGCAACATCTAAGAATTCTTCAATTTTCTCTAATAAATATGTTTTTAACTTTGCATTTCCAAGCCATACTAAGAACGGATTGATTTCTAATGCAAATGAAGGTACGCCTTTATTCGCACAAACAAGTTCTGTGGTTCCTGTGCCTGAGAATGGCTCTAAAACACATTGAGGAGTGTAATCTAAATCAGAAAGTATTTCTTCAACTAAATGAACAGAATATGCAGGGGTAAGGCGAAGCCAACCATGTCTGCCCATAGTAGTGTTATACTTAAACGTATATTGTGCATTTTGGCTTATTTTTTCACTACGCATTTATTCCGCCCTCATCAACTGTTCAAGAACATGCTGAATCTTTTCCTTGAAATATTCTTGATTTTCATTCATGAACTGCACAAAATCAAATCCTACTACTTGATTGAAAAACGTAAATGTTGAAGCCAAAGTTGATGTACCGATATATCCTTGAAGGATAGCCCACTTAGCAACATTATATCGAGCAACTATATCATCATCAATTTGTGCAGACATGACCATTAGACAAGGTATATATCCATTGGCATAAGCATTAGCAGCGTTGGCAATGTCGGCATTCTGTCGTTTTGAATCCTTGCTCTTATAACCTTGACGGACTTCAAAAACAACGCCTGTAATAGCTTGACGAAT
The DNA here is from genome assembly GCA_045634345.1 of Candidatus Flemingiibacterium sp. Lineage (GTDB taxonomy): Bacteria > Bacillota > Clostridia > Oscillospirales > CAG-272 > Flemingiibacterium. The sequence goes on from JAZRAB010000033.1 coordinate 10,114, forward strand.
CGGTGTAGCCAATTCCAAAGAATCAGCCACCTGCATCATCCAAGCCTCACAACGAGCTCTTGTCTCCGCATTTGGTATTTTTTCAAGAATAATTCTACCGTCAAGAGAAAGGGTACGTTCTTTTCCATTTGCACCTGTTACTGTGTATGACCAAGTAACATCATCAGCGTCAAGGCCGAGATAATCCATAAAGATCGCTCTAACAAGGCGTTCACATCCGATGCCTATCTGTCTATATACGCTTGTAATTCCTCCTGCGGCTTTATGGGCAGAATACATTAAGGGGTTGTCTAACCCTAACCATTTATAGAAAGCGTCTGCTCCATATAGATTTTGGAATTCGGAAAGCGAAAAGCCTCCGTTTCTTCCATGTCCAAATTTAGGTGTATAGTTAGCACATTCATTTATCGGATCAATTAAAATATCTCTATATCGAATATTTTGTTCGGGTATCATTTTCAGTTCTCCTTACAAATTCGTGTCAAAGTCAAAGAGTATCGGTGTCAAATCTAAAACACTGATACTTTATCAGTGTAATTCTATCACAAAATCTATAAAAAGTAAATAGATAT
>JAZRAB010000034.1:0-5140 GCA_045634345.1 Candidatus Flemingiibacterium sp.
AAGCCTATGATTGCAATGCCGTTTCATCCAAGCAATGTATACACCATTGATGACTTAAATGCAAATCTTATGGACATTTTAGATGACTGTGAGAAACGTGCAGAAATCAGCTTTGATGGTAAAGTGAAATTAGACTTAAAGAGCAAAGTAAGAAACGGAAAGCTTTATGTAGACCAGGGTATCATCGCAGGCTGCGCAGGCGGTGGCTTTGAAAATATCTGTGATGCAGCAGATATCTTAAATGGCAAATCCATTGGTGCAGATGAATTTACCTTAAGCGTGTACCCAGCTTCTACTCCAATCTATATGGAACTTGTGAAAAATGGAGCCATTGCAAAGCTTATGGCAGCAGGCTCTATTGTAAAAACCGCCTTCTGTGGACCATGTTTCGGTGCGGGAGATACACCGGCCAATAACGCATTTTCTATCCGTCACTCCACAAGAAACTTCCCGAACCGCGAAGGTTCAAAGCCGGGTAACGGTCAGATCGCGGCTGTCGCACTCATGGACGCACGTTCGATCGCCGCGACCGCAAGAAGCGGCGGCATCCTCACCCCTGCAACCGAGATAGATGTTGATTACACAACTCCGAACTACAAGTTCGATTCGACTGTATATGACCACCGCGTATACCGCGGCTTCGGCAAGGCTGACACGGCGGCTGAGCTTAAGATAGGACCGAACATCGCAGATTGGCCCGTGATGCCGGCGCTCACCGAGGATCTGCTTCTGCGTGTGGCATCGGTAATCACCGATCCCGTAACAACCACCGACGAGCTTATTCCGTCAGGCGAGACCTCGTCCTACCGCTCGAATCCTCTGAAGCTGTCCGAATTTGCCCTTTCCCGTAAGGATCCGGCATATGTCGGCAGAGCAAAGGAAGTGCAGAAGTTTGAGAAAGCGCGCGAGGCGGGCGAGGACACCGCATCGGGCGAGCTTGCGGACGTATTTGCAAAGCTCCGCGAGATAAAGCCGGCGGTCGATGCGAAGAATGTCGGCATCGGAAGCGTCGTTTACGCTAACAAGCCGGGTGACGGCTCGGCGCGTGAGCAGGCGGCATCCTGCCAGAAGGTGCTCGGCGGTTGGGCTAATATCGCCATTGAGTATGCGACCAAGCGTTACCGCTCCAACCTCATCAACTGGGGTATGCTCCCGTTCCTCTTTGACGGCGCGGACGATTTCACTGTCGGCGACCACATTTACGTACCCGGTGTGCGTGCTGTCGTCGAAGCGGCGAAGTATGAGTTTGAGGCGTACATCATCAAGGCTGACGGCAGTGTTAAGCCGATCACCCTTAAGATGGGCGAGCTGACAGACGATGAGCGTACTATCATTCTCTGCGGTTGTCTTATCAACTATTACAAGGCAGGAAACTGACGTGAAGAACCCCGAAACGGTACTCTACGCCATCAAGGAAACCAGTGTTTATATGATGAGTATCGTCATAGTGACTCGCGAGGATAACGTGATAGTCATTGATGGCGGCAGAGATGAGGATCTGCCGAGCCTTATCGAATGCATCGGCGGTCGGCACATATCGGCGTGGATACTGACACATCCGCATGAGGATCACATCTCGGGGCTGGTGCACGAGCTTGAAAGGAACGGCACAAGTGCATTCGACATAGGTATGGTTTATTATAATTTTCCGCCGTATGACGAGCTTATAAATAATCACGATGTGCCCGATTATGACTATTTCAGCCGTGACCTTAACGAAATGATTCCTGCATGGAACGCGGTTTTGCCGAAAATCAAGGACAGAACGCATATTGTTTCGCAGGGTGAGTCAATAATGGTGGATGAGGTGAAGATCGACTTCATTTTCACATACCACGAGGGCTTTTACTCAAATCCCGTTAATGATTCATCGCTCGTTTTCAAGCTGACAACGCCGAATAAAACGGTGCTTTTCCTCGGCGACCTCGGCGCGGAGGGCGGTGACATGCTATTTCGTGAATCAAGGCATCTTTTAAAGGCGGATATTGTGCAGATGGCTCATCACGGACACATGAATGTCGGTATGGAGGTCTATGCCGAGATAATGCCCGAGGCGTGCATCTGGTGCTGTCCCGATTGGCTTTACAATGAGCCTGAAATCCCACAGTATCTCTCAAACACCGAAAAGCTCAAGCGTATGAAGCGACTGCGTCTCTACGGCGCAGGACTGACACGCAAGTGGATGGATATTCTCGGTGCGAAAACGCATTATGTAACCAAGGACGGCACGCAGAGAATCGTGCTGTAATATAAAACGGAGGTAACCCACAATGAAATTCAAAGATATGCCCTATGAGCGCGTTGATCTTGAAGCGCTCGGCAAGGAGCTTGATGCTCTGACAGCCAAAGTACAAAACGCAAAGGATGCGGACACCGTTATCGAGGCGGTACGCGAGCAGGAGAAATTGAGCGTTCACGCGCAGACGATGATCTCGCTCGTCCATGTGCGCAACTCCATCGACACACGCGACGAATACTATTCCGCGGAAAAGGAGTTTTACGACACAAATCTTCCTGCATTCCAAGCACATTCGCAGAATTTTGCGCTTGCGATCTACAATTCGCCCTTCCGCGCAGAGGTTGCAAAGGTAGTCGGCGAGCTGATGTTCGTTAATCTTGAAATGTCGCTCAAGACCTTCTCTCCCGAGGTTATCGAGGAGCTTGGTATGGAAAACAAGCTTGTGAGTGAATATCAGAAGCTCATCGCATCGGCGAAGATCGAGTTTGACGGCAAGACACTCAATATCTCACAGCTTGGCGCGTACAAGGAAAATCCCGACCGCGAGGTACGCCATGCGGCGTACAAGGCGGAGAGCGGCTTCTATATGTCACACGCAGAGGAGCTTGACCGCATTTTCGACGAGCTTGTTAAGGTGCGTACAACAATCGCAAAGAAGCTCGGATTCAAGAACTTCACCGAGCTTGCATATCTGCGCCGCACTCGCAACTGCTACAATCCCGAAATGGTTGCGAATTTCCGCCGTCAGGTCGTTTCCGACCTCGTGCCGATTGTAAAGGAACTCAAGCGCCGTCAGGCGGAGCGCATCGGTCTCACCCCCGAGACTATGTGCATCTACGATGATCCGTTCAGCTTCAAGGAGGGCAATCCGAAGCCGATGGGCACTCCCGATGACATCATGGCGGCAGGCAAGCAGATGTACGAGGAAATGTCCCCCCAGACTGCGGAATTTATCAACTTTATGTACGATAACGAGCTTCTCGACCTCGTTGCCAAGGAAGGCAAGGCGGTTGGCGGCTACTGCACCGAATTTCCCGAATACAAGGCGCCGTTCATCTTCTCAAATTTCAACGGCACATCGGGCGACGTTGACGTGCTCACCCACGAAGCAGGACACGCTTTCGCGGCGTATACCACACGAGATTTTGAGTTCATGGACACCGCACAGCCGACGATGGAATCGTGCGAGTGCCATTCGATGTCGATGGAGTTTTTCGCGTGGAAGTGGCTTAACCTCTTCTACGGTGACGACACCGACAGAGCGAAGTATATGCATCTCGAATCCGCGCTCATTTTCATCCCATACGGCTGTATGGTTGACCACTTCCAGCATATCGTGTACGACAATCCCGAGCTTACCCCTGCACAGCGTCACGAGGAATGGCTGAAGCTTGAAGCTATGTACCGTCCGTACATGCAGTTCGGCGACGTCGAGTTCTACGGCAGCGGACGCGGCTGGCAGAGACAGCTCCACATCTACCATTATCCCTTCTACTACATCGACTACTGTCTTGCACAGACAGTCTCGCTCGAATTTTGGAGCATGTCGCAAAAGGATTACGCAGATGCGTGGGAGCGTTACTACAAGTTCGTCTGCGAGGGCGGCAAAAAGACATTCGTCGGGCTCTGCGAGGTCGCGGACATTGAGGTGCCGTTCGAGGACGGTGCGCTGAAGAGCATCGCCGAGACCGCGGTGGATTATCTGAAATAAAGTCGTATAAAAACGGAACAGTTGAACTGTTCCGTTTTTATTGTCCTCGAATTTGAGGTTGTTTGACGTGCCGACAAACAATAATTTATAAAAACCATCCCAACCGTATGAAATTTTGATTATAGTTAAATAATCTTACATACAGTTCTTGATTTGTTTATAAATCTGTGGTATAATAGTATTCGCCTATCAGAGAAAGGACGTGATGACATGGCTGATAAAAGCGGAACAAAGCTTATCGCTCCAAATAAAAAAGCACGCCATGATTATTTCGTCATGGAGACCTACGAGGCAGGTATCGAGCTGTTTGGCACAGAGGTTAAATCCATTCGACGTGGACAGGTCAATCTAAAGGATTCATACTGTTACGTAGACAAGGGCGAGCTGTTCGTGTCGGGTATGCATATAAGCCCATACGAGCAGGGAAATATCTTTAATAAGGACCCTATGCGTATACGCAAGCTCCTCATGCATAAAAAGGAGATAAACAAGCTGCTTGGTCTGGTAACGCAGCAAGGGTTGACGCTTGTGCCGCTGTCGATGTATTTTCGCGGCTCGCGTGTGAAGATTGAGGTCGGTCTCTGCAAGGGTAAGAAGCTGTATGATAAGCGCGATTCCGAGGCGGCAAGACAGTCGGGACGCGATATCGAGCGTGCGATGAAGTCGAAGAGCTACGACGGTTATTAATTTTGCGCACGCCAAAATATGGGGGCGTAAAGGTTTCGACGGGGATTTTGACATATAGTAAGCGGGTAGAGACGCCTGATCTCTTTAAAATTGGCAATCTTAAAATTAAACGCTAATACTGAATTAGCTGCTGCCTAAGTGCAGCTGTCCGCCGGATGAGTACTGCGGCTTCCGCTCGGGCATCATTCAGCAGTGAACGTGAGCAGCCCTTTCGCACTTGACGCTGCCATGCATAAAAGCGCTACCTTGTCCTTGAGCCTGCCGTTTGGCGCCTGGATGAGGGAATTCTAAACAATCGGCTGCACCCGGAGAAGGCTATATTGATGAGTTTTCGGACAGGGGTTCGATTCCCCTCGCCTCCACCATCCATTCTCACGTAACGTGGGATATAACAAGAATACGCCACTTAGCAAGGTTTGCCTTGCCGGGTGGCGTATTGCTTTTGTTGCGAGGATCGACTATCCGCGAAAAATAATCGAAATTTATGGTGATTAAGACTAAAA
>JAZRAB010000035.1:0-5848 GCA_045634345.1 Candidatus Flemingiibacterium sp.
TTTTTCTTTTTTCTTTAATAGTCGATATGCTTTTCTTCATTCATTGTCGCTGACAATCATAAGCTTACCAAAGCAAAAAAGATCGGGCCATCCTGAAAAGGACAGCCCGGTTATTTTGCATTTTGCTAATAAGCCATGAAATTCACGCAACATACCAATTAAAAATGAAAATATATCAAATGTTGAACTGCTGCTGTCAATTCGTAATCAAAATGTACCGGGATATCATTGACAAGCTGAAATGCAGTTCCATTGTTGCATCTATAAACATTGATTTCTTTGAACCCTTGTTCTTTGAGGCAAGTTATTACAGATTTGCTACTTTTCTTTTTAAGTCATGGATGGTGCGGTAGAAAATATTTTATAAATTAATCTTTATATTCATATATCCTGCTATATAAGTATACGTAAACTCTTTTGTTGTGAAATGGGTTTGTAGTTAGTGTACGAATTAAGAGTCGGTATAGTGTTCTGTTTTGACACTTGCTTCCCTTGGTGTATTTGTTCGTCTACCATTGAAACGCATCAGAACATGCGTTCGCATATATTGTAGCACAACTTTTCATACTTGTCAAGAGGTTCTTTCTTTGATCTATGCGTCGCAAACATTGCATCTCTTCCTTAACCATGTATCTCCCCGTTTTCACGCACGGGTTACACGCACACAATGTAAAAAATATTTCATTTATAAGCAAATTCACATTTGTCATATACCAATTAAGGCAAAACCACCACATCTCACTCTCCATAAAATATGCACAATTAAGATTTATGCATACCAGAAAATATGCATATATTTAGATTTGTACTATCCGAAAATATGCATCATTTTGTTTTTTCAATGCCTCAAAATATGCATAAGTGTTGACAAGACGGCAATACTATGCTATAATAATGTCATGAAACGAGGTGATTTTATGTTAAAACGTAAAATGTACGACACTTTAATTGCATGGAAAAATGAAGATAAAAAAGAGTGTCTTTTGGTAAAAGGCGCAAGACAGGTCGGCAAGACCTATCTTATCAGACAGTTTGGAAAAAAAGAGTATGACAGTTTCGTAGAGATTAACTTCCACGAGCAGAAGAGCTTAAAGATCATTTTTGACGGTGACAAGACGGCAGAAGAGATATATAAGCGATTGACTGCCAACATCCCGGGGGTCAAACTTATTCCCGGCAAGACGCTCATTTTTCTTGATGAGATTCAGAAGTGCGCAGGCGCGCGTACTGCTTTGAAGTTCCTTGCGGAGGATGGACGTTACGATGTGATTGCTTCGGGTTCGCTTCTCGGATTATCCTATGGCAAGGATGACGATGACGAGGTCGAGCCGGTCGAATCCATCCCCGTTGGTTATGAAAAGACCGTCATGATGTACTCAATGGACTTCGAGGAGTTTTTATGGGCATACGGTTATACAAATGAAACCATTGATTACCTGAAAAGCTTTTATGACTCGAAAGAAAAGATTCCGTCTGAGATTCACGAAAAATATGAAAGCCTGCTCCGTGAATACCTTGTTGTCGGTGGAATGCCGGAGGTAGTCGCAAGCTTTGCAAAATATAAGGACTTTACCAAGGTGCAGGAAATCCAAGATAAGATTTTGGCATCCTATGCAGACGATATCTCGCAGCACGCAAAGGGCGCAGAAAAAGTGAAAGTTCGTCAGTGCTATGACAGTATCCCCCGTCAACTTGCTAAAGAGAATAAAAAATTCAAGTATTCCGAGGTTGAACACAAGGCAACTTCACGCAAATTCGGTGACAGTGTACAGTGGCTTCGCGATGCCAATATGGCGTATATGTGCTACAACACTACGATTCCGACGCTGCCTTTGAAGGCTTACGAGAAGGATAACGAATTTAAGCTTTATATTGCTGATACCGGACTGTTGCTTGCATTGTTCGGTTTTGCAACCAAACAGGCTCTCTTAAACGGAACCCTGAAGGGATTTGCAAAGGGCGGTATTTATGAAAATTTCGTTGCAGAAACTCTTGTGAAGAACGGCTATACGCTTCACTACTATAAGCATGGTGATAGCTCCGAGCTTGAATTTGTAATCGAGAAGGACGGCGATGTCATCCCGATCGAAGTGAAAGCCGGCAACGCTCCTACGAAATCGCTTGACTCATTTATCAAGGAATATGACCCGTCAATTGCTTTTAAGTTGATCGGCGGCAACGTGGGAGTATCAGATAAGAAATTCACTCTACCGCATTTTCTTGCTATGTTTATATAATAATACGATGCTCTCGAAAAAACGGGAGCATCACGTTTTCTTTGTCTTATGCGGTGCAAATATTTCATTGTTCCTTGACCACAGCTTTGACCACTTTCACGCTTGCACTACACGCACACCAAGCGCACGAAAGCTCCAAACGAAAAAACTTTCGCGCTGATTGTGGTCGAAAAGTGCTAAAAAATCCCGTAACTACACTACTTTACGGCTTTGGGAGCAGGATGTCGCAGGTTCAAATCCTGTCATTCCGACCAAACAAAATCACGGAGTGACTTGTCACTCCGTGGGTTTGTTTCTATCTGACATGGAAGGATTTGAAGGACGAGCGACACAGAGAAAACGTCCGGTGGACGTTTTCGAGGGCGAGCGACCAAGTCGCGTGGCGCGGCGCGACCCAATCCTGTCATTCCGACATCGCACAACCACATATTATATGGAAGCATAGCTCAGCTGGTTAGAGTACTTGCTTGACATGCAAGGGGTCACTGGTTCGATTCCAGTTGTTTCCACCAAAAAAGCCATCGCCAAGGCGATGGTTTTTTCGTAGGTGGAGTCGGCGTTGACCACAGAATTGACCACTTATGGGAACAAATTACTGTGAAATCGATTTTTCTTTGTTTACACCAACGCAAATCTTGAAAGGCGACCGCATGGTCGCCCTTCTCTTTTCACGCATTCGCCGCCTTTTTCATTTCCGCGATCTCCGCTTTCATCTCGCGTATCAACTCCGCCAACTTCTCCTCGCATTTCTCCCGCGTGGCGGCGTACACATTCCTCGCCATCCGCTTGCCATTGACTTTCGGAGAATACCGTCCCTCGTATAAGTGCTCGTTTATCATTGATATGTATCCCGTGCCGGGCTTGCGAGTCTTGCCCGTGTAAGGCTCAAATTCCGCCCCTGTGGCGTTTTCTTGTGATTCTTCTGTACTTGCCTTGTTCTCGCTCATCTCGGGAATCTCTGCGTCTGTACCGCCGATCTCGCGGTCGATCTTTGCCGCCGCTTGCTGCTGCATGGTATCTGTGATGTGGCTGTAAATGTCGAGCGTAGTTTCCGCGCTAACATGGCCGATCATAGACGATAGCGTCTTGACATCCATGCCGTTCTCAATCGCCATCGTAGCGAAGGTATGGCGTAGGTCGTGGAAGCGCACCTTCTTGCAGTTAGCACGCTCAAGTATCAGCTGAAACCGACGGTATACCGCTGACGGATCTCTCGGTACATTCTCTTTCACCGGCGATGGGAACATCCACTCGCTTCCGGCTGTTTCTTTCATCTTTGTGAGCAGTTCCACCATTTCTTTCGCCAAGCGTATCGTGCGTATTGAAGATTTCGTCTTTAGCGTAGACACCGTGGTTTTACCTTCTACCTTCACCACTTGCCGTGAGATGTGAAGGTCACCCGTTTGCATATTGAGGTCACTCCACTTTAAACCGAGTATCTCACCTCGGCGCATTCCGGTAGTCAGCTCGAGTAGGAACAGCTCATAGAATCCTTCAGCCTTCGCTTGTAAAAGAAACCGCATGATTTCTGCCTGCGTTAGCACCTGCATTTCTTTTGATTTCTTTGGCGGAAGCTTGCATCCGATTGCTGGATTTACTATAATCAGTCCCTCGGCAACAGCCTTTTCGAGTGCGGCTCGACATGTAGTATGGCATGAGCGAACCATGCGATCGGATAAGCCCTGTCCGTATTTTTCAGTTAACCGATTTCGTCCTGACTTCTTCAATTTCGCGTAAAACTGTTGCAGGTCGTTCTGTGTGAGCTTGTTGAGTGGTATTTTGCCGATGCCTGGAATGATGTGTGTATATATTCTGTTTTCGTAACACGCTTGTGTTTTAGGCTTTACAGTGAGCCTGCAGAAGTTTTGATACCAGAAATCGATCCAATCTACAAACGACATATCTGCTTTTAGCTTATCGTTTGACTTACCGCATTCCTCTTTAAGCACTTTTAACTTCTCCGCACACTCCGTCTTGGTATCTGCCAAGACGTTTTTTGTTTTGGGATAACCGTTTCCGCTGTAGCCAACAACTACACGGCCTTCCCACCGTCCGTCTTTGCGAAGGAATATACTTCCCTCGCCGTTCTTTCTTTTTGCTATGGTTTATCACCCCTTATCTTATCATAATACTTTTCATCATATTGCTGACTATCTCTGAAGCATTTTTCTGCATATCCGCGGTTACATGCGTGTAAGTATCAAGTGTAAAGCTTGCGTTGGTATGACCGAGGATGCCCGACAGTGTTTTAGCATCAACGCCGCCTTGCATTGCGTGGGTAGCGAAGGTATGACGCAGGTCGTGGAAGCGTATCATCGGCAGCTCGGCACGTTTCAGAATCGCTTTCAGCTTACGGTAAGCAGCGGCAGGACTAACCGGATACTCGGGATGAAGTAAGTTCGGGAATATCCATTCACTTATTGCCGTCTTATGTCGTATACGCAGTCGTTCTATCACGCTTTGCGGTAATGTAATCGACCGTATACCTTTATCCGTCTTGGTTTCACCAATATTTACTCCGCCGCCTTTCTTGACTGATACCGATCGTTGCACACGAAGCTTGCCGGTATTAACATCGAGATCACTCCATTTTAGTCCGCAGATCTCGCCGCGCCGCAGTCCGGTCATTATCTCTGTGTAGAAGAAGTCATGCCAATATTCCTCTGTTTTGATAGCTTCGAGGAATGTATCGAGCTGACTGTCGCAGAGTATTTGCTTTTCGGCATAGTTGCATTTGGGAATAGTCGTGCCGTTAGTCGGATTGTTCGGTATCAGATGCTCACGCACCGCCACGTCTAACGCCTGATGTAACACCATATGCACCTTACGCACTACGCTGTCAGATAGCGTGTGCCCGAGTGTGGGATGCTCTCGAACTCTGCCCTCGGTTTTGACCTTAGTGTATAGCTTCTGTACATCAACTGTTTTGAGAGCCGACAGTTGCTTGTCACCTATGAAGCGTTTGATTTGGTTGTTTGCAAGGTCACGGTATGCTTCAAGTGTTGACTCTCTGACCGTGAATGTCATATACTCGTCCAGCCACTTGTCGAGCCACTCGCCGAGCGTCATGCGACTGTTTTCACTCAGCTCTACGCCTGCGTAGGTTTCTTTGAGCGCATTCAGCTTCGGTATCAGCTCGCTCTGCGTATTCGCGAGGACCGATCTGTATATCGGCTTGCCGTCAGATTCGTGTCCGACAGTGATGCGGCCTTCCCAACGTCCGTCCGCACGCTTGCGAATCATGCCGTCACCGTTTGGTCTTCGTTTTGCGATAGTATCATCTCCTTTCATTTGTCTGTACTACACAATACCACATCTCGCCGGATTTATCCAGCGAGTTTGGCATTGTTATCATAAAGTTTTCAATCAATACATCGACATCTCGCCGCGCTTCTTCTGCTCGATCTCACGCTTCAGCTTGAAATCAACCGCAGGTGCTTTGCTGTCTTCCATCGCAGAACTGGTATCGATGATGTTGCCGGCGTGGCGCATCAGAGAGGTGATGTATCCACCAAACTTCGGTGGAAGTGGAGCATTGTTTTCCACGGTTGTAGTTTTGTTTGCATCCTTCAGCTCATCGTCAGTCATCCTGTCGCCGTAATGCACCGCGA
>JAZRAB010000036.1:0-1505 GCA_045634345.1 Candidatus Flemingiibacterium sp.
CTTGTCGGTACGCAGCGTACGACCACCGAACGCCACCACGCGACCAGAGATATTGTGCACAGGGAACATCACCCTGTCGCGGAAGCGGTCACGCAGACGGCCGTCGCTCTCGCGCTGGAAGGTAAGACCCGTCGAGAGGAGGAACTCCTGCTTGTAGCCCGCGCCAATCGCCGCCATAGTCATAGCATCGCCCTCGGCAGAGCAGAATCCAAGACCGAACTTCTTGATTGTCGCCTCGGTAAAACCGCGCTTCTGGGCGAAGTAACTCAAACCCACGCTGCGACCCTCGGCAGATGTTGTGAGGTAGCGGGCAAAATACTCCGCCGCCCAGCCGTTCAGGGCGAACATACTCTCGCGGTCGTTGTTGCGGCGTACATCCTCCTCGGTCTGCACGCGCTCCTCAACCTCGATGCCGTAGCGCTTGGCAACAATCTTCAACGCCTCGGGATATGTAACACTCTCGTGCTCCATAACGAATGTGACCGCATTGCCACCCTTACCACAGCCGAAACACTTATAAACGCCCTTCGATGGAGATACCACGAATGATGGGGTCTTGTCGTTATGAAAAGGGCAACACGCCTGATAGTTCACGCCCTTCTTCTTGAGCGTGACATAGTCGCTGATGATATCAACGATATCAGCAGCCGCATAAATCCTATCTACCGTATTGCGATCAATCATATCCTTTGGTTATAGAATGCAAAGATAGAAATAATTTACCGATTCGAAAAATCTGCGAGGCTCTTTGGCGATGATTTTGCTCAATTATTCTGCGATAATTTTTCCCACCCGACACAAAACCTATACTCCGCCCGCAAAACCCGACACTCAAAAACACCCCAAAAGGCGTCACCCGCGCCCAGAAAGATGAAAAAATATGCATTTTGACGCAATAAAAAAGCCTTTTTCTATTGTTTTTTTGCTCCGAAAATATTATTTTTGCATAATATATAGCAACAAAATATTGAAACGCAGAGGACTTTTTCAGTGCCGCTTGTAATGGATGGAGCGGCATAAATGAAGCGGAGGGAAGTACCCGAAAAGTCCTCAAAAAGGAGGCAACAAAGACAACGAAAGGCTCCCGAAATGAGAGCCTGGAGCAACCCCGAAAGGATTCGAACCTTCATCGTAAGAACCGGAATCTTATATTCTATCCATTGAACTACGGGGTCGTGAGTGCAAATGTAACAAAATTTTTTGATATGACAAACAATCAATATTGGGAGCGATTGGAGCAGGTGATTCGTTGGGCAAATATGACCGCGAACTCATTTGGCAGGCATATCGGATTAGCGCGTTCGGAGAGTCTTTACCAGATTAAGGCGGGTCGTTTCGGCATCTCGCACAACCTGGCAAGACGCATCACCGAGAAGTTCCCGGAGATTAGTTCTGGTTGGCTGCTCTCGGGCGAGGGCACGATGCTCAACGACTCTAATCCTGTGCAGACAATCCCCTATTATGACCTCGACATTTCGGCGTGCCGCAGCCTCGGCAGCGAGTTG
>JAZRAB010000037.1:0-6242 GCA_045634345.1 Candidatus Flemingiibacterium sp.
TGCACCGCAAGGAGCATCGTTGCTCGGAGCGGCAAATCGCTCGACAAACTAAAATTTACAGCAAAAACAGCTTGACAGCTTTTATCGCTGTTCCGTCGGGGTATTCGCGCACCTCGCCGAGGGCGTAAAATCCGTCCGTCCCATAAAGGCGTACTCGCTCGCCTATAGCAAAATCAGTTTTAATCTTCTTTTGATATATCTCGTTTCCGCTGCGCGAGAGCTTTTCAAAAAACGGCGGCAAAGTTACTGCCCCGAGTGCCATAAACAGCGATTCTATCGGGCGAAGCAGGGCAAGCCGTTCATCCTCGCTCATTGCTTCAAGCTCATCAAGCGAGCGGCAGTCATCAATCGAAAATCCGCCGCTTGCAAGACGTTCGAGCGAGCTCATCGCACCACCGCATCCGAGTCGCGCACCTATGTCCGCGCATAGCGTGCGGATGTATGTGCCCTTTGAGCAGTGGACGGTCAATATGTACTCACACGGCGAATCGGTCGCCTCAACATCGAGCGAATGTACGGTTATCGCACGCGCCTCGCGTTCAACCGTAACACCGCGTCTTGCGAGGTCAACGAGCTTCTGTCCGTCTACTTTAAGCGCAGAATACATCGGCGGGATCTGCTTTATCTCGCCGACAAACTCACCGCACACACGGTAGACTTCATCACGTTCGGGTATGCTGTCAGACCTAGACAGCACCGTTCCGGTCGTGTCCTCGGTGTCGGTGACAATACCAAGCCGAAGCCCGGCGCGGTAGACTTTATCATCGCATACGAGTAAGTCAGCCGCCTTTGCCGCACGTCCGACAAGAATGGGCAGCACTCCTGTTGCCATTGGGTCAAGCGTGCCGGTGTGTCCCACCTTTTTTGTGTTATAGAGCCGACGGATTTTATTTACGCAGTCATGAGAAGTAAAACCGGCGGGCTTGTTTATTAAGATAACTCCCGACGGCTCTGTCATAGCGCGTCCGCTCCCTCGAAAGCGCCTGCGGCTTCAAGCGCCGACAGCTCGCGCTCCACCTCGGCAACGAGTGCTGCCTCGGCAGCCTTTTCGTTTTCAGCGCTCAGTGTACATCCACCGGCGCGCACATGACCGCCGCCGCCGAATACGGCGCACAGCTTTGATACGTCGGCAACGCGGTTACTTCGCATCGAAACCTTGAAAAGTGTCGGGTCTTCCGCATTCTGCTTTATGCTCATTCCGACCTCGACGCCTTCGATTCCGCGTGTCAGTGAAATGATGTCGTCAATATCCTCGCGTGTCAGGTTATCCTCTGCCATCATAGCTTGGGTGAAATTGATGACAGCGAGCTTTCCGCCGCAGTAAAAATGCAGATTGTTGAGCGCCGCTTTGGTCGCCATTATTTGTGAGATTGGACGGGAATCATAGAGCCTGCGTGCAATCTCGGCATGGTTGATACCCACCGAAAGAAGCTCCGCGATACGCATATGCGTGTCGGCAGTCACCGCTTCAAACTTGAAGCTTCCCGTATCCGAGCAGATCGCCGCATAGAGCGCAGTTGCCGCCGCGCGGTTAAGCTTTGCTTTGCCGCGTGATTGAAATTCACGGAAAATGTCAAATATTATCTCACCGCAGGCACCGAGATCACCGACATAGGTCGATTTAGCGAACGGTGTGCCGAGTGCGTGGTGGTCTATAGCCAGCTCGACTCTGTTCGCCCACTCACACTCCAGCTCGCCGAGCAGCTTTGCCGCTGACACATCCACAGATACGACAAGCTCTGGGGCGAAACCGTCTGGCAAGGTATCGGGGCAAAGTGAATCGACTCCGAAGATAAAACGAAGCTTTTGGGGAATTTCGTCACCGTTTATAACCTCGGCGCGTTTTCCGAGAAGACGCAAAAGCTCACGTAGTGCAAACGCGCTTCCGAGCGTATCGGCGTCAGGACGCATATGCGTGAGAATAACGACCGAGGACGCCGATTCAAGGCGGTCGCACATCTTGTCAAAGGTGATATTTGAAAGCTCACTCATCGTCCTGTGCCTCATCCTCGATAATATCGGTAAACTCTATTTTGTTAAGAAGCGAATTGATATGCGCGCCGTATTCGATCGAATCGTCGGCAACGAAGGAAAGCTCGGGAGTCTGACGGAGATTGAGCGTTTCAGCAAGGCGCTTTCTTATATATCCCGATGCGCTCTTAAGTCCCTTCTTTACCTCGTTTTTGTCTCCGCTCATTACAGAGAAATATATCTTTGCGAATTTGAGGTCAGGAGTAACATCCGCCGCCGTAACGCTGACAAAAGCGTCCGTTACACGTGGGTCCTTGATCTCGCGCAGTATGGAGGAGAGCTCTTTGACCATCTCCTCATTGATTCTTCCGCGTCTGTATTTTGCCATAACAGCCTCCAAAGTTAATATTATAATATTATTTTATCATATCTAAAGCTAAATATAAATAGGGTTTTGTAAATTATTTTACGTTTTCTTTGAAAATCGGCGATTTTTAAAGAAATTATTGTTTGCCGCACAGGTTATTGCTCCGAGCGTTGGAGCGGCAAACTCAATATTCATCATTGACATTATCAAAATTTTATGGTAAAATATAATAATACAGATTTAACGTATGGGAGGTGGAACCGTGAGCGATAAACCGAAGAATTTAAACGATATCGACAGCTTTTGGGATTTAAACAGCCTGCTCCCGAAGAAGCGTCCTGTGATGCCCTCATACCGCTCACCGAACACCGACACGGTTGAATTGACCGTTGGTGCGGATGACCCAACCTCGGAGCACAGTACCCCCATCCCGCCGCGCACCGAGACTCACTACCACGTGAGCGAGCGGACACGTGTTTCGCCGCATGAGCAGGCACGCAGATTAAACGAGCTTCCGATGCGTACTCGTGCCGAGGCATATCGCTCAAAGCCGCTCGATCCATACCTCATATATGAACCGCAGAGCCGACTGATAAGGCGTGTCGAGGTCTCGAAATGGGACTCGAAATTCAACTTCTACGAAAATTTCCGCGAGGATGCAAAACGGCTGTGGTCACGTCACGCCGAGGAGTGTGAGCGCGCATCGTTTTTCTCGTACGTGCCGCAGTACAGCCAGCTCAAATACTCTCAGGTAAAATGGTATCTCTGGTGGCGTGAAAATATACGCCGCGGCGTTTATCTTCGCACCGATTTCTGCTATATCCTGCTCTATATCTATGAAATAATCAACTGTCCCGACCTGATTCCGCCCGAAAAAGGCGTCGGGCTACTTTGCGATATCTGGCTTAATTACCGCGCCGAGCACCGCCGTATCGACAGTTACCTCTGCGATTGGCTCTGCGATTACTGCCTTATCAATGAGCTGCCATGCCCTATATCGCGGCTTGAGCCGATACTCAGTGAAATCGTGGCGGTGGCAAGCTTCAGAGAATTTTACATGGACACAGGCGACACACACAGTCTCGCCGCAAACATCCTCGCACATTCCTCGACTTACGATTGGCACAAGAGCCGTTACGTCACCGAAGAAAACATCCACATCTTCGCATCCCACATCCGCGGAGCGTTCGACAAAGCATGGCGCGAGGTGCTTTCTCTCGGAAATGACGGCAGTGCGGCAGTCGGCAGGGAATTTCGCGTGGAGCGTACTGCATATGAGGGGGCGCTCTGCGTATACGATATGAAGCGGACGCTGGTGATTGAATACGTGTCCTATACCCGCTCCCCAAAGTTCCGATTTGTCGTGACTGATATCATTAAATACAGTGAAAACCGTGTCAGAATGGCACTCGGGATAAAATCACGACTTAAGGTTGAGGAGCTGTCCGATGCGCTGCGCTCGTGCATCGACGAATACTTTGATATTAACCTGCCTGCGCCGAAAAAAGTGCGTTCTGCACGAGTAGGCACCGCTATTCCCGAAGTAAACGAATACGAAAAGCTGTACGAGCCGATCACAGGCGAATTTTCGCTTGAAAACGCAATAAAGATCGAGCAAAGCTCGTGGAGCACCACCGAGATACTGACTGCGGCGCTGACCGATAGTGAGCCGACACCCGAGGAGATAATTCCCGAAACGATTCCAAATACCGTTGCGCAGCCTGACATTAGCGGAGATGATGAATTTGCGGTGCTTGCAAACACAATCGACGATGCATCGCGTGAAGCGCTCACGCTTCTTTTGAGCGGCAACTCAAACGGAGTTGCTTTGGCGGCTGTAAAACACGGTATGCTTGCGGATGCGCTTGCTGATAAAATAAACGAGACCGCCTTCGACATTATCGGTGACAGCGTCATCGAATCGGACGGCGACGGATACAGACTGATCGCTGATTACAAAGGAGATCTTGAAAAATGGCTGAAATGACTCAACGAATCCCCAAAAGAATACTCGCAGGGCTTCTTTCGTCGATATCGGCAGGCGTGGTGCCGCGTATGGGTGCGCCGTATATTGCCATTGGACGGGGCGAGGAGATCGAAGCGCTTCTGTCGGACCTCGAAGCGGTCAACGACGGCGGCGGCTCGATGCGCTTTATAATCGGTAAATACGGAAGCGGAAAAAGCTTCCTTATACAGTTGGTGCGCGGTTTTTCACTCGAACGTGGATTTGTCACTGCTGATGCCGATCTCTCCCCCGAAAGACGCATCTGCGGCGCAAAGGGGACGGGTATTGCAACTTACCGTGAGTTGATACGAAACCTTGCCGCAAAATCATCCCCCGACGGTGGGGCGCTCCCTCAGATAATCGCAAAATGGCTGTCTGATCTGCAATCAAAGGTTGCCGCAGACGGGTACGATATCGGCTCGGAGACATTCGTGCGCGAGCTGACATCGCGGATATACTCACAGACGCGCGAGCTTGAATCGGAGATCGGCGGATTTGATTTTGCAACCGTACTCATGCAGTATTACAAGGCTTATGTGGACGGGGATGAAGAAAAGAAGTCCGCATGCATGCGTTGGCTTCGCGGAGAGTACGCGAACAAGACCGAGGCTCGGGGTGCCATAGGCGCTCCGCTCGGCGGCATAATCGATGATGACAATTGGTATGAGTATATCAAGCTGCTCGCGGTATTTTTCAGAAAAATAGGTTATCGCGGATTTGTCGTATTCATCGATGAGTGCGTGAATCTTTACAAAATCGCAAACCGCATATCACGTGAAAATAATTACGAGAAATTACTGTCGATGTTCAACGACACCCTGCAGGGAAAGGCCGAGGGGCTCGCGCTCATTTTCGGCGGTACGCCGCAGTTTTTGGAAGACACGCGCCGCGGACTTTTCTCATACGAGGCGCTTCGCAGCCGACTTTCGGACGGGCAGTTCCAAAAGGCAGGATTCAAGAATCTCATCGGACCCGTAATACGTCTGCGCCGTCTTTCGGACGACGAGCTGTACGCGCTTATCACGCGAATCACATCGCTTCATGCGCAGAACTACAGCTGGCAGCCGCGTGTCACAAACGAGGATATGGCGGCATTTCTTAGGATATGCCTTGACCGCGCCGGCGCTGACACGATGATAACGCCGCGCGAGATCATCCGCGACTACATGACCGTGCTTAACATTCTCCTGCAAAACCCCGACACGTCGTTTGCTGACGTCGTCGGAAGCGGAGTGGTCAAGCTCTCGCACGGCGAGAGTGACGAGGATGCCATCATCGTTGATGATGGCGGCAGACCGCGGGTAAAAACCGATTTTTCGGCTGCGGATATTGAGTTGTAGGTTTGAGTTTGTTGAGCGGTTTGCCGCTCCGAGCATTGGTGCTCCTTGCGGCGCAAAGTGCCGCGTGAGAATTGCGATAATCGAAGCGATAAACGCCACGACAAACAATAATTTACTATACAAAAAGAGGAGAAACCATGACCGATAACGAGATATTCTATCGCTTTTCGCCGTTCATACAGGATTTCATATACCAAAACGGTTGGCACGACCTGCGCGCTGTACAGACTGCCGCGGCGAGGGTGCTGTTTGAGACAAACGAAAATCTTCTCATTACGTCTTCTACCGCATCCGGAAAGACTGAGGCGGCGTTTTTCCCGATACTTACGCAGATGTGCGAGGATATGCCAAAGAGCGTTGGCGTGCTCTATATCGCGCCGCTGAAAAGTCTTATTAATGACCAATTTTCCCGTCTTGACGAGCTGCTCGACCTCTCGGGGATACCCGTATTTCACTGGCACGGGGACGTTGCGCAGTCGCATAAAGTGAAACTCCTTAAAGATCCGCAGGGCATTTTGCAGATAACTCCCGAATCGCTTGAAAGTATGCTTATGAACCG
>JAZRAB010000038.1:0-3251 GCA_045634345.1 Candidatus Flemingiibacterium sp.
CCTCCGGACCGAGCTTGGTGTCACGCGCTTCGTGAGAGTATTCTTCGATATGGATAGATGTGTAAATATCATCGCGGACAAGGCGCTCATTAAGAAGTACCGCGTCCTCGTAGTTATAGCCTTCCCATGTCATAAAGCCGATAAGAGCGTTCTTGCCGAGCGAGATTTCACCGTTATCGGTAGCGGGACCGTCGGCGATAACCTGCTTGACCTCGATACGCTCACCGAGGCTTACGATAGGCTTCTGGTTTACACAAGTGCCCTGGTTGGAGCGCTTGAATTTGATGAGACGGTAAACGTCCTTTGTGCCTGCATCAGTGCGAATGACGATCTCATCCGCGCAGACCTTTTCAACGTAACCTGCATTTCTCGCGCATACAACAACGCCCGAGTCAACAGCCGCCTTATACTCCATACCGGTAGCAACGATAGGAGCGTTGGAAACGAGAAGCGGTACCGCCTGCTTCTGCATGTTTGAACCCATGAGTGCACGCGAGTTGTCGTCGTTTTCAAGGAACGGGATGCACGCGGTCGCAACAGACACAACCATCTTCGGGGAAACGTCCATGTAGTCTGCTTCCTCGGCGTTAAACTCGATGATCTCGTTTCTGCGGCGGCCCGAAATACGAGCATTCACGAAACGTCCGTTTTCATCAAGCGGCTCGTTTGCCTGCGCGATTGTATAGTTATCCTCAACATCTGCGGTCATGTAGACAACCTCATCAGTAACGACGCCGGTTGCCTTATCGATCTTTCTGTAAGGAGCCTCGATAAAGCCGTAGTTGTTGATCTTCGCGTATGTGGAAAGGTAAGAGATAAGACCGATGTTCGGACCTTCAGGGGTTTCGATGGGGCACATACGTCCGTAGTGCGTGTAGTGTACGTCACGAACCTCGAAGGACGCTCTGTCACGGGACAGACCGCCGGGACCGAGTGCCGAAAGACGGCGCTTATGAGTAAGCTCGGCGAGGGGGTTGTTCTGATCCATGAACTGCGAGAGAGGCGATGAGCCGAAGAACTCGCGGATCGCGGTGACAACAGGTCTTATATTGATAAGTGTATTAGGTGTGAGGGTTTCTGCATCCTGCGTGGTCATGCGTTCCTTAACGGTCTTGTCCATACGGGAGAAGCCGATACGGAGCTGATTCTGCAGAAGCTCACCGACAGAGCGCAGACGACGGTTGCCAAGGTGGTCGATGTCGTCCTTTACGCCAATATCGTGTGCAAGGCAGGTGAGATAGTTAATGGATGCAAAGATATCATCCTTTGTTATATGCTTCGGAGAAAGCTCGGCAATTCTCGTCGCAGCGATCTTCTTGAACTCCTCAACGTCGCCGCCCGCTTCCTCAAGCATCTCGATCATCACAGAAAGCTTAACCTTCTCGGTAATACCGATATCATCAAGGTCACAGCCGATGACATACTTCGGCTCGATCATGCCGTTGCCGAACACCTTAACTTCGGTCTCGCCGTCCTCGAGATACAGATATACTTCGTTTACGCCTGCATGCTCAACAGCCATTGCCTTCTCTTCGTCAAGAAGCTCATTAGCCTCATAGAGAAGCTCGCCGGTGATGGGAGAGATGACCGGGCGCGCCAAAGTACGGCCCATGATACGCTTGCCGAGAGCCAGCTTCTTGTCGTACTTGTAACGTCCGACAGGAGCAAGATCGTAGCGCTTGGGGTCGAAGAAGAGGTTGTTTATAAGAAGCTGCGCACTCTCAACGAGCGGAGGCTCGCCGGGACGAAGCTTTTTGTAAATTTCCTTAAGAGACTCGTCACCGAGGGAGGTATGATTCTTGTCGGCTTCAGCCTGCATCATATCCTTCTCCATCGTTGCGATCAGCTTGGGATCCTCGCCGAAATACTTAACGATCTCGTCGTTGGTTTCAATGCCGAGTGCGCGGATGAGGACAGTGACCGGAATCTTACGGTTTTTATCTATACGTACATAGAAAATATCGTTGGCGTCAGTCTCGTATTCGAGCCATGCACCGCGGTAAGGGATAACTGTAGCAGTGTAGATGACCTTACCGGTTTTGTCGATGGAGGTCTCATAATATATACCGGGCGATCTTACGATCTGCGAAACGATAACACGCTCCGCTCCGTTTATAATAAATGTACCATTATCGGTCATAAGCGGGAAATCGCCCATGAACACCGCAGATTCCTTAACCTCACCCGTAGCCTTGTTTGTAAGTCTTACGGTAACGCGCAGGGGAGCGGCAAAGTTAGTATCTCTGTCCTTGCACTCCTCCTCGGGATATTTGGGGGTCGGATCGATGGTGTAGTCGATGAACTCAATAACGAGATTGCCTGAATAGTCGGTAATCGGAGACACATCGTGCAGTACCTCGCGCAGTCCCTCCTCAAGGAACCACTTGTACGACTTCTTCTGGACCTCGATAAGGTTGGGCATTTCGAGAGTATCACCTATTTTGGCGAAGCTCATTCGTTCGGTCTTGCCAAGCATCGTGGGTTTAACCACCATAGAAATTATCACTCCATTCAACAGTATTGACATCCTGGTCTTGGCACTTGTGCTTTGAATCTTTGGGTACAGACAAATAAAAATCACAGGACAAAGAGTCGTCAGCCGCGTGCCGCGCGGCAATCTGTCATTAGATGACCTCCTGTGATTATAGACAAAAAATGTCTGCAACCATGCGCATTTTTTGACATCGCCATAAAAGTGCGCATAGTCAAAGCGATTATAATGCAGTATATTATTATAGCATAGACTTCCGGCTTTGTCAATAGGTAAATAAAAAATTTTCCAAAAATATTTTTCGGAAAATTTATGGTGTATTCATTAGTGGGAAATTTAAATTATTGTTTGTGGGGAATTTTATGCTTCGAGCATTGATGCTCCTTGCGAGGCTTTGCCTCGCCTGCCGCATGCAGGGGGGGCTGCTTTGCTCTCAGACGCCGATCCAATCCGCCCCCCTGCCCCCCCTGCTCGGCTCGGCTGTGCCGGCTCTTGTTTTTATAATACGTTGAGTTACCTTTGAGTGCGAAAAGATATTAATGTTGCAAAAGAAGCGATAACCTCAAGCCGGTCGTTGGGACACCGAACCGGAGCGGAGGAGCGGAGGTGAGGCGGGCACCGACTACCGAGAGCGTATTCCTCGAAGCTTTACGCAAACACTCTATGAGCGAATGCGTTGTTTAAACTTCTTTGCGGAGCTTTCTTTCAAGAAAGCGACTCGTTCTCCCCGACAAACTCAAATTTATATATTTTAAAATCG
>JAZRAB010000039.1:0-7805 GCA_045634345.1 Candidatus Flemingiibacterium sp.
TCGCGGCAGCAATGCCGCCGCTCGGCAAGGGGCAGGAACCGATCTCAAGCAAGACGGCTTCGCCGACTTGCTATAAAGTTCGGCAATGCCGAACTTACACGCAGGTCACAACGTGACCTGCTAACGCCGAAGTTTCCTGCCACTTGCATCCCCAACCTCCTTGGCTGGCGCCGCTCCTTTGTATAGCAGTTATCAACATACAAGAGGCGGCGCAGCCGAGGCGAGCGGGGGTGCAGGGGGCGGATTGCATCGGCGTTTGAGAGCAAAGCAGCCCCCTGCAAATACGGCAGGCGGCGCAAAGCGCCGCGTGGGAGCTACGATAATCGAAGAAGTAAACGCCTGACAAACAATAATTTATTTAAAATCAAAAATCGCAAAAAAATTCATCAAACCCCTTGACAAACAATGCGGTTTGTGATATTATATATAAGTACCGAGTATGCGAGTGTAGTTCAATGGTAGAATTCCAGCCTTCCAAGCTGGTCGCGTGGGTTCGATTCCCATCACTCGCTCCAAAAAAATGAGAAGGTCTTGTACCTTCTCATTTTTTCTTTCTCGTAATTATGTATAAGTAGGAGGTGCGATATGCCAACTCAAGTCGATACTAACCCTTTTCCGCACAGCGATTCCAATAAGCGCTACTATTCCTACGATTACTTCCTTCGTCGAAAGTTCGGCACTAAATGCGCGAAATTACCGCTTGACGGAGGTTTTACCTGTCCCAACCGTGACGGTACACGCGGTGTTGGTGGGTGCATATATTGTTCGGAGCGCGGATCAGGCGATTTTTGTGCGGATGCTTCTGTATCAATAGAAAATCAGCTGTCTGACGCAGTGGCACGCCTCTCTAAAAAATGGGAGTCGCCTAAATGTATTGCCTATTTTCAGGCATTCACCAACACCTATGCTCCTCTGCCTATGATTCGTGAAAAATACGAGACAGCACTGAATTTTCCCGATGTAGTCGGACTTTCTGTGGCGACGCGCGCAGACTGTCTTTCTGACGATGTGTGCGAATACCTAGCCAAACTTGCCGAGCGCACATTCCTTACGGTCGAACTTGGATTGCAGACGGCGCACGACAATACGGCAGCGTATATAAATCGCGGACATACGTTTGCCGAGTTTGTCATAGGATATGATAAGCTTCGCAGAGCGTCGGATAAGATAAACATATGTGTGCATCTTATAAACGGTCTTCCGCATGAGACTGCTGATATGATGCTCGAATCGGCTCACGCAGTTGCACAGCTTCGTCCCGATCAGCTAAAACTTCATCTTTTGCATGTCATCGACGGTACACCGCTTGCCTCAATATATCGACGCGGCGAGTTTGAATGTCTCACACTTGATGAATATACGGATATAGTTGTCCGCCAACTTGAAATAATGCCGACGCAAACAGTCATTGGAAGACTCACGGGGGATGGCGCGGCAGATACGCTTATCGCGCCCGAATGGAGTAAAAAGAAATTAGTCGTGATGAACACCATTGACAAGCTCATGTATTCGCGCGGCACCTGGCAGGGACGTTTGGCGGAGAAAAAGTTTAAATAATTACAGCAGCGGAGGCGCCTGATATTCAGGTGCTTCTATTTTTTAGATAATTTACACAAAAAATGTGATTTGATTTCTATATCCGGATGGATATTATTTTTATTAAACCCCTTGAAAAATCTTCGCGCATAATGTATAATAAACAGTGTAATCAGTTATCGAATATCATGATTTATGACCAAAATACATAGAAATTATATATTCGTCTATCTGAATCCTGTCCGCGCTTTCGTGTTCGGACGGTACATTCCCTATTATAAATAACAGAAAAGGAGCATACCACCATGGACAAGATCACAACAAAAAGTATACGTAACGTCGCCTTGCTCGGACACGGCGGAAGCGGAAAGACCTCGCTTTGCGAAGCCATGCTTTACCTTGCGAAAGAAACCGACCGTCTGGGCAGAACTCCTGAGGGAAACACCGTGAGCGACTACGATCCCGAGGAGATAAGAAGAGGCTTTTCACTTTCAACTACCGCCACCCCGCTCGGATGGCAGGACAGTAAAATAAATATAATCGACACTCCCGGTTATCTTGATTTTACCGGCGAGGTGCTTGAAGGTATGCGAGTTGCAGACAGTGCCCTGATCGTCGTTGACGGTCGAAGCGGCGTCGAGGTAGGTACCGAGCTTGCATGGGATATGGCTGAAAAAGAGGGTATCCCGAAGGCATTTTTCATCAACCGTTTCGATGACGGCGAGGCTCGTTTCAAGAGAGTGTTTGATTCACTGCGCGAAAAATTCGGCGTAACCGTTTGTCCGCTTCTTATTCCTATGATCGAAGGCGACAAGGTTATCGGCTTCCTTAACCTTATTGATATGAAGGCTGAGGTTTACGACAAGAGCGGTTCCAACATGGTATCGGAGATACCCGAAGAATTTAAGGCAATCGCCGAGGAATACCGCAATATGCTTTATGAGTCGATCGCGCAGACCAGTGACGATTTGATGGATAAGTTCTTCAATGAAGAGCCGATCACATATAATGAAGCAATGAACGCCGTCCATGACGGCATCATAAACGGCGAGATCGTTCCCGTATTCTGCGGTTCTGCGACAAAGATGTGGGGTGTTACAGCAGTGCTTGATACTATTGCTAACTCCTTCCCACGTCCGACCGCTCGCAAAACGGAAACAATCGTTACCCCAGACGGAGAGGATAAGCTTGTTATTGATCCCGAGGGTGAAACATCGCTCTTCGTATTCAAGACTGTCGCTGACCCGTTTGTTGGTAAGATGTCGTTCTTTAAGGTTATGAACGGCTCGCTTAACCGTGATGCGGTGCTACGTAATACGACCACCGGTGCAACAGAAAAGATGGCACGTATTTACACAATGCGCGGCAAGAAGCAGAACGAGGTCGATCATCTCTGCTGTGGTGATATCGGTATGACAGCAAAGCTTGCGGCGACTAACACCGGCGATACTCTCACCGCTTCCGCAAAGGATATCAAATACAGAGGCATTGCGTTCCCCGAGCCTTTCTTAACGCAGGCTATCAAGCCACTCGCAAAGGGTGATGAGGATAAGATATCCTCGGGTATTGCGAAGCTCCTTGAAGAGGATCTCACCATACGTTACGAAAACAACGCTGAAACCAAGCAGTTACTCATCTCGGGTGTGGGTGACATTCACCTTGACGTGCTTGTTGCAAAATTAAAGAACCGTTTCGGAACATCTGTTGTACTCGACAAGCCAAAGATCGCGTATCGAGAGACAATCAAGAAGACCGTTGAAGCTGAAGGCAAGCATAAGAAGCAATCGGGCGGTCACGGTCAGTACGGTCATGTACGCATCAAGTTCTCGCCGAGCGATGCTGACGGACTTACCTTTACCGAAAGCGTAGTCGGCGGTGCTGTACCGAAGGGATTCTTCCCGGCAGTTGAAAAGGGACTTCTCGAAGCTATGCAAAAGGGCGTGCTTGCAGGTTATCCGGTAGTCGGACTTGCGGCTGACCTCTATGACGGCTCGTATCATGACGTTGACTCCTCGGAAATGTCGTTTAAGATGGCGGCAAGCCTTGCATATAAAGAGGGACTCCCGAAAGCGAATCCCGTGCTGCTTGAGCCGGTAGGCGCGCTCAACTGTCTCGTTCCCGACAACATGGTGGGTGACGTTATCGGCGACCTCAACAAACGCCGCGGACGTGTACTCGGCATGGAAGCATCGCACGAGAAGAAGGGTTACACCAACGTGCAGGCAGAAGTGCCGAAGGCTGAAATGATGGATTATCCCATCGCGCTCCGTGCTACCACGCAGGGACGCGGAAGCTTCACCTTCTACTTCGAGCGTTACGAGGAAGTTCCCGCAAATGTCGCGCAGAAGGTTATCGCTGACGCGGCAAAGGCTGAATAAAATATAAGCAACAACGAAAACCGCCGATTTCTCGGCGGTTTTCTTATATGATTAGGTGTTTGGGGGACTTTATGCTGCCACTCTATGCCCTCAGCGCCAAAGCTTCAGTTAGATACTGTGCCTCTGCCTTTTTGTTTACAACATCCTTTGTGATTATGACCTTGCTCACATCTTCCCTTGACGGAATATCATACATGATGTCGGTCATGATATCCTCAATAATCGCACGAAGTCCGCGCGCACCGGTGTTGCGCTCGATTGCGAGCTTTGCTATTGCTTCAATAGCCCCATCTTCAAATACCAATTCCGCGCCGTCCATTCCCACGAGCTTCTGATACTGCTTGACAAGCGCATTTTTCGGCTCGGTCAAAATACGTACCAACGCCGCCTCGTCAAGGCTGTCAAGCGATACGATAACCGGGATACGTCCGACAAGCTCGGGGATAAGACCGTACTTTACGATATCGTGAGGGGTTACGTCCTTGAAAATGCCAGCTTTTACCTTCTCGTCGGATTTCTTGATGTCGCTTGTGAAGCCGACCATCTGGTTGCCGCGACGTTCCGCGATGAGGTCTTCAAGCTTATCAAACGCACCGCCACAGATGAAGAGAATATTGGCGGTGTTTATCTGAATAAATTCCTGATTCGGGTGCTTGCGTCCGCCCTGTGGGGGAACATTTGAAACCGTACCCTCAAGAATTTTAAGGAGTGCCTGCTGTACGCCCTCGCCCGAGACGTCACGGGTAATCGAGCGATTTTCGCTCTTTCGGGAGATTTTATCGATCTCATCGATATAGATGATACCGTGCTCGGCTCGCTCCATATCATAGTCCGCCGCTTGAATGAGCCGCAGAAGAATGTTTTCGACGTCCTCTCCGACATAGCCTGCCTCGGTAAGCGTGGTTGCATCCGCAATAGCGAACGGGACTTTGAGCGCCTTTGCGAGTGTCTGTGCAAGATAGGTCTTGCCGACACCGGTTGAGCCGAGGAGAAGCACGTTGCTTTTCTGTATTTCAACATCATCCGGACTCTTTTCGTCAACGGTTTTTCTGCCGCGTCTTTGCAGCTTAGGAGCGTTCAAAATACGCTTGTAGTGATTATACACCGCGACCGAGAGAACCTTTTTCGCCGCGTCCTGACCGATGACATATTCGTCAAGCATTGCCTTGATCTCGGCAGGCTTCGGCAGGGTTGCAAGTGACAGTTCCTCGCTCTCGCTCATCATCTGCTCATGATCGAAAATAATCTGATTGCATGCATCAATACAGTTATCGCAGATCATTGCTCCCGTGGGGGATGGAATGAGAAACTCGACCTGTGTCTCGCTTCTTCCGCAGAATGAGCAGTGTTTTATAGAACTATTTGATTCACGACTGTTTGACATTTTTTGTTCCTTTTAGCCTTCTCTTTTTGCGATAACCTTGTCGATAAGACCGTACTTGCAGGCTTCATCGGCTGTTAAGAAGTTGTCGCGGTTAGTGTCCTTTTCGATCTGCTTCACTGTCTGACCGGTACGCTCTGCGAGGATAGTGTTCATACGCTCGCGTATGCGAATAATGTGGTCGGCGTGAATCTTGATGTCGGATGCCTGACCCTGCAGACCGCCGAGAAGCGGCTGGTGGATCATGATCTCGCTGTTGGGCAGAGCGAAGCGCATACCCTATGTACCTGCCGCGAGAAGGAACGCGCCCATACTTGCCGCCATACCGATACAGATTGTGGATACATCGCATTTGATGAAGTTCATTGTATCGTAAATAGCCATACCTGCGGAGATAGATCCGCCGGGGCTGTTGATGTAGAGGTTTATATCCTTGTCGGGGTCCTGCGCTTCAAGGAAAAGAAGCTGTGCAACAACAAGAGATGCGGTTGTATCGTTTACCTCATCGGAGAGAAAAACAATACGGTCGTTTAAAAGACGTGAATAGATGTCATAGGAGCGCTCGCCGCGAACGGTCTGCTCAACTACCATTGGTACAAGTGCCATACTAAAATTACCTTTCTTTCGTCAAATGACGACAAATTTTTTATAAATAATGATACGGGCGGCATTTGCCGCCCGTTATGCTACTATTCAAAACAGGCGATAATTATTCAGCCTTGGGTGCTTCCCATGCCTTCTCGGTAACTACTGCCTTTTCCTTTACGAGGTCAACTGCCTTCTTAACCGAAACATCCGCAGTAACCATAGCAAGATCAACCATTTCCTTAACCTTGTCAAGCTCCATGCTGTAAGCCTTTGCGATGCGGTCAAACTCTTCGTTGATCTCATCCTCAGTGGGAACGATCTTCTCAAGTTCAACGATCTTTTCGAGCGCGAGTCTTGTCTTGACCTGACGCTCTGCCTGAGGAGCCATCTGCGCTCTCATCGCATCGAGGTTGAGACCGGTGTACTGGAAGTAAGTCTTGAGGTCAAGTCCCTGCATGCGGAGTCTGTTGTCGAAATCACGAACGAAGTTTTCGGTTTCAGCATCGAACATGGGCTGGGGAATCTCTGCATCAAGCTTTTCAATAAGAGCCGCGATAAGCTGCTCCTCGATCTCACCGTCAGCGGTCTTGTTGTATCTGTCCTGAATTTTTGCCTTAACATCAGCCTTATATTCAGCGAGTGTGTCAAATTCAGAAACATCCTTTGCAAACTCGTCATCAAGCTCGGGAAGCTCGTTAAACTTGATCTCGTGAAGCTTACACTTGAATACTGCGGGCTTGCCGGCAAGCTCTTTTGCGTGGTACTCCTCAGGGAAGGTTACGTTTACATCGAACTCTTCGCCGATGTTCTTGCCAACGATCTGCTCCTCAAAGCCGGGAATGAACGAGCCGGAACCAAGGGTAAGTGTGTACTTTTCAGCCTTGCCACCGTCGAATGCTACGCCGTCAACATAACCGTCGAAGTCGATAACTGTGATATCGCCGTCCTGTGCGGCACGGTCAGATATTTCGATCTGACGGGAGTTGCGTGCACGGGTCTGCTCAACCTCTGCATCAACGTCAGCGTCGGTTGCCTCACGTACAGTCTTGGTAACTTCAATTCCGAGGTAATCAGCGATCTTAACCTCAGGCTTTACGTAGAATTTTGCCTTGAATGTAACGCCGTCATCGTCGATGGAAGCAACGTCAAATTCAGGCTGGCTGACGATCTGGAAATCCTGATCCTTCATAGCGTCCTCGTATGCGGGACCAATGATATCGTTGAGCGCCTCATCATAGAATACACCCTTGCCGTACATCTTTTCGATGATGTGACGGGGTGCCTTACCCTTGCGGAAGCCGGGGATGTTGATGTTCTTTGCATTCTTCTTAAATGCCTTATCAACAGCCGCATCGAAGGTTGCCTTGTCAGCGGTAAATTCGATCTCGACTACATTGGTCTCGGGTTTGTTTACATTTTTCAAGCTCATGGTTTTTATCCTCCAAATGATATTGCCGCACGGTATAACAGCAATATCGTAAGCTGTACACTGTCTGCGAGCATTATATTTTTTAAAAAATTTCCTAAATAATATTATACTATATTTTCAGATAAAGTCAAGGAGTTGTGCGATAAATTTTTATTTATTTCAGAATTTTGTTAAAATTCGTTCTCGGGTAGTATAGGTAAAGGTGAGAAATCAAGGAAATCTGCCGAGGTCAGAGTGTATCTGATGCCGTCTGACACTTCGCTTCTCGGGATATCGTACACGCCATGAATATGTCCATAGTAGCAGCGAGTGATACCAAACTTTTTGAGCACCGCCACTATTTCCTCGCAGACATACCCACGAAAATCGGGCGGAAAGTGAAGAAATACTAGTATCTCGCGCATGATTCCATCCTCGGCGAACTTCGCGTCGCGGAGCTTCACCGCCTCGTCAAGACTTATCTCAAGCCGTATTGCCTCACGCGCGACTATCT
>JAZRAB010000040.1:0-3824 GCA_045634345.1 Candidatus Flemingiibacterium sp.
GACGAGAGGGAAAAGTCTATAACTGTGCGATTGCGATATACGGTGGAGAGATTCTTGGTGTATCGCCTGAAAAATATCTTTCTGTATACGGCGATTTCTGCGAAGCTAGGGTGTTCACGCCGGCACCCGATAAGTGCGGAACAGTCGATATTGGTGGAATATTCTATCCGTTTGGCGCTGATATGCTGTTTTACTGCGAATCACTGCATGAATTTAATTTCGCCTGTGAATTTGGAAGTGGATTACTTGAAATAGATCCAATATCAAATTCGCATGCACGTGCAGGTGCGACTATAATATGTACGCTCGGGGCAATGAGCGAAACTGTCGGTAAACCCGAGCTTCGCCGCACACTTCTATCGACTCAATCGCTGCGAACCCTTAGCGCGTATGTTTACGCTGACGCAGGATACGGAGAATCCACAACGGATCATGTTTTCGGTGGGCATCGCCTGATTTTTGAGAGGGGAAGAATACTTGCCGAGTCGGAGCCGTTTGCTGAGTGTGGCGGTTGTTCTTTAACTGTGTCCGATGTTGATGTTCAAATGCTGTCGGCGGAGCGAATGAAGAATCCCTCGTTTCTTCCGATTGAGGTTACAGCGGAGAATTACTACAGTCTGTCCTTCGATATGCTGCTTTGCGATAATATACTCACGCGAAAAATTGCAAAAACGCCGTTTATGCCGGACACAGCGGATGCATGTGCCGAACGCTGTGAAAATATACTGAATATACAGTCGCGCGGACTTTGCAAGCGTCTTGAGCATACTCACGCGAGGAGCGCTGTCATCGGCATCTCCGGTGGGCTGGATTCATGTCTTGCACTGCTTGCGGCAGTGCGTGCGATGGACATTTTAAAGCATCCCCATACCGATATTATCGCGGTGACTATGCCGTGCTTCGGCACGACTGACCGAACTCGTACAAATGCAGAGCTGTTATGTGAGGCGCTCGGTGTGAGATTTCGCTGCATAGACATAAAAGCGGCAGTTTTGCAGCATTTTACGGATATCGGGCACGATGAAAGCGTACATGACGTAGTTTACGAGAATGTGCAGGCGCGTGAACGTACCCAGGTTATAATGGATATAGCGAATGCCGAGGGCGGTATTGTAATCGGCACCGGCGATCTTTCGGAGCTTGCGCTCGGTTGGGCGACCTACAACGGTGATCACATGTCAATGTATGGTGTGAATGCCTCTGTCCCCAAAACGCTGATACGCCATATTGTCAGATATTATGCTGATTCTTGCGATGATAAAAAGCTTGCTGCGGTGCTTTTTGACATACTCGACACCCCGGTAAGCCCCGAGCTTTTGCCCATGGATGAAAGCGGTAATATTGCTCAAAAAACAGAGGATGTTGTTGGACCGTATGATCTGCATGATTTCTATATGTATTGGTTTTTGCGTTATGGATTCGCGCCCGACAAAATCGAACGTATGGCTAATGTTGCATTTGACGGAGTTTATAATTCCAAGACAATTCATAAATGGCTTTCGGTGTTTATGCGCAGATTCTTTAGTCAGCAATTCAAGCGTTCTTGTCTGCCTGATGGACCGAAGGTGGGGGCGGTTTGTCTTTCACCGCGTGGGGAGCTTTATATGCCGAGTGATGCTGTAAGCACACTTTGGAGCGAGTGGTGAACTAAATAAAAAAGCGTTAAAGCAAATATTTTTTCAAATATTTTTTATAATTTGTGTTGACAAGAAAATTTTTTGTGTTATAATGTTCTTGGCAATAAATAATAATGAAAATAATATAAATTATGAGTAATAATTAAAAGCCAATCTAAACTTCAAGGAGAACGATGTATGTGGAAGATTAAAGTTGTAACTGCAGGCGTTGATGATAAAGCTTGCGCAACGCTTTGCTTTGCAGGACAGGAGCTTAAAAAGTATTTGTCTCAGAGCACGAGTGAAGCAATAATTCTCGGTGACGGCACTAATGAAGAGGAGGGCGTTATACTCCTCGGAGTAGGACTTCGCAAAGAGCTTAAAGAGGTTAAGGATCCCACAATTGATGACGCTATTTTAATTGATGTAAAGGGACATACCGGTGTTATAACAGGTGTAAATGCAAGAAGTGTGCTTATCGCTGTTTATCGTTATCTCACAGAGCTTGGTTACATATTCATACGTCCGGGCAAAAACGGTGAAAAAGCTCCGAAGCGTCTCCCTGAAAAGGATATATTTATAAATGAAGCACCTTCATACCGTCACCGCGCGGTTTGCATAGAGGGAAGTGTTTCATATGAGTCGATCGAAGCGATGGTGGATTGGCTTCCGAAGGTCGGTATGAACGGTTACTATACGCAGTTCTTCACGCCACTGATATTCTTCCAGCGTTGGTATGCTCATAAGGGATATGAGTTTTCCAACCGTTATCTTAAAGGTGAACCGCTCTCTGTTGAGGATGTTGACGGAATGGTGCGCATGCTCGAACGTGAGATAGAAAAACGTGGTCTCATTTACTTCAAGGTCGGACACGGATGGACATGCGATCCTTTTGGAATGACATCGCTCGGTTGGGAGCCTGTTGATCCCGAATCTATTCCGGAGGGCGTTGAGAAATATTTCGCGCTTATCAATGGAAAACGCGAGATGGTTAAAACGGGCAGATACGCATATGTACCGATGAATACTCAGCTTTGCTACGGTAATCCAGAGGTCCGTGAGAGGATGATACAGTATTTTGTTGATTACTGCAAAGCGAACCCGCAGATAGAATATATTGGTTTCGCTTTTGCGGATGGACGCAATGCGCAGTGCGAGTGTGAACTTTGCCGAGATACTCGCCCGGCAGATTTCATGATAATGATTATAAATGAAATAGATCGACGTCTCACAAAAGAGAATATTCCCACGAAGATTTCACTTTTCATGTACTCGGATACGCTTTGGCCGCCGATTGAAAGCAAGGTGGAAAACGAAGAACGCTTCTGCTTTATGTTTTGCCCGTCCAGCCGTACATATACTAATCCGTTGCCCACCAAGAGTGATTGTTCTGTAACGGCATTTGAGCGCAATAAACTGGTGCCTCCGACAAGTGTTGAAGAGGTGCTTGCATATTATTTTGAGTGGAGAAATGCCTACTCAGGTGAAACTGTTGTCTTCGACTACTACTACATGTGGGATTGCTACAAGGATCTTGGCAGAATGTCTTTCTCACGCGTTATTCATGATGATATACAAAATTACCGTGAGCTTGATTTGAACGGTCTTGTAAGCTGTCAGGGACAGCGTGTATTCGCTCCGACGTCGCTTGGTATGAATGTTATGGCACGTACTCTTTGGAACCGTGACTGTGATTTCGATGAGGTTTGCGACTACGTTTTACGCGCTGAATTTGGCGAGGACTATGGGCTTGTGCGTGATTATTTGCAGAATCTTTCGATATACAGTCTGCCTGAGGTAACACGCCTCGAAAAGCCGTTCGAGCCTGCAAATATTCCGATGTATGAAAAGGGACTTGAGTGCGCTAGAGCGTTTAACCGTGTCATTGAGGAGCATCTTGATACCACCGACAACTGTGAGGCAATTTCGTGGAAATATCTTAAATTCCACAATGCCACTTCGATAATACTTCTGAATGCGTTTATTGATATTTCTAATGGCGCTGATCCGATATCGGTATGGCCGCCTATTGAGGATTTTGTAAGCCTCAACGAATGGGAACACAGAGAGTATTTCGATGTATTTGAATTCAAGTACTCGTATTGGCGCTTGGTGCTGACACGATTGATTAAAAATCCCGGAGAGATTAGCATAGGCTAATTGATTGATATATAAAATCCCCCTTGATGCGGTCAAACCGCATCAAGG
>JAZRAB010000041.1:0-2930 GCA_045634345.1 Candidatus Flemingiibacterium sp.
CCGCACCCCGAACCGCCCGCATGCATATCTTGTCGCTCACGGTCGTATATCATAAGACCGCAATCATGGTGCACACGTGAGATATCATAACCGTCAGCACGCAAAAAGTCAACAAGTATGCCGCTTCCTTCATACCCAAGATCACCCGTGAATATAGCCGAAAAATCGTCCGGATTTTTACCGGATTCACTAAAGTAACGCTTCAAGGTATCAATCGCCGCAGGTGCCATCGCCGCGCCCATATTAGCCGAATCGTTGATCCCCTTATCGCATACACGCCCCGGCAGCACTTCTGACACATAAGGAATGTCGGCATGCTCCCCTATTATTAAAGCACCTGAACCGGTTACAGTCCACTGCGCTGTCGGGGTACGCTGTCCGCCATATTCGAGGGGAAATCGGAATTGCCGTTCTGCCGAACAGTTATGTGATGAGGTTACTGCGGCAACACGCGAATATTTGCCCGAATCTACAAGCATTGAGGCAAGAATAAGGGACTCTGCCATGGTCGAGCAAGCGCCGAACAATCCGAAGAATTGAGCGTCAAAATTTGCAAGACCGTATCCACTCGATATGCATTGATTGATAAGATCACCTGCAAATATCGCATCTATATCATGGATTTTAAACCCGCCCTTTTCCATAGCCGTGTTGAGTGCAATTCTTTGCATCTCGCTCTCTGACTGCTCCCATGTTGGCATGTCGAAGGTGTCAGTAAGATCGTATTTATCGAAATAGCGTGCAAGCGGTCCCTCCATCTCCTTTTTTCCGACCACGCTCGCTCCGCAAATGATCGAGGGACGCGATTCAAGCCTGATTATTCCCTTCTGCATCAAAAGCACCTCACAATGTATAAAATTACACCATAGATGGTTGATGCAAGCGTTCCATACAAAATAACAGGTCCGGCTACGGTGAATATCTTTGCACCCACACCAAGTATAAATCCCTCTGCCTTTGTATCAAGCGCCGGAGACACCACCGCATTTGCAAATCCCGTTATCGGTACTAAAGTCCCAGCACCGGCAAATTTCGCAATATTATCAAAAACATTGAGGGCTGTTAAAAGCGCCGCTAAAAAGACAAGCGAAACCGGTACCAACGCTTTGACATTTTCTTCGGTCATTCCAAGCGCGGTATACATATCGAATAATCCTTGACCGATAGTACATATGATGCCGCCTATCAAAAAGGCCTTTGCACAGTTTGATGGAAGATTTGATTTTGTGGCACATTTTCCCACGTATTTTTTATATGTTTTGTCGTCCATGTTCATAAAAAAACCTCCTTGCCTTGGGTTATTTATGCCCGCAAGGAGGTATTTTTATGCGTTAATTATCGCTTCAAGCTCCGATATGCTGTCTGCTATGTACTCGGCGCCGCACGCAACATGTTCGTCACGGTCGCCGTAACCGAAGGTCACACCGATGCAAGGAAGTCCGTTGGCATGCGCGCCCTCAACATCATGACGTCGGTCGCCTACCATTATCGCGCACGTTTTATCAATAGGGTGAGAATCGAGTGCATAAGCTATCACCTCATCCTTTTTAACTCGGGTACCGTCAAGCTCACTGCCGAATGTGGCGGTGAAATATTTCTTCAGATCAAATTTTTCAAGAATCATATCGGCAAAAACTATCGGCTTTGAGGTAGCAAGTATAAGCTCGCATCCGTGCTCGCAGAGCCTCTCCAGAAGCTCCGGAATACCGTCATAAATGCTAACCTCAAAAATGCCGGTGGGGCGGTAATATTCACGGTAATATTCAACAGCAAGCTTTGCGTTCTTTTCATCAAGTCCGAAATAGTTCATAAATGAATCGGTAAGCGGCGGCCCTATGAAGCATTTCAATTCTTCACGGTTGCACGAAACGCCGAATTTTTTCATGGCATACTCCACCGATTTTGTGATTCCCTCAAACGGATCGTCAAGCGTTCCGTCGAGATCAAAAAGAATGTATTTATATTTTGCCATATTTGTTATCATAGCTTTCGCCTAGCGAAAGCTTCCTTTCCTGTCCTTCTTGGGGTGTGGTTTGCGCAGCAAAACATCGCTTATTAAGCGATGTAACGACACAAAAGGCAGTTTGAAAGATTTATCTTTCAAGCTTTCTCCAATCACTGGAATGAATAATCAATCGGTATTCCCTCAATCGGCTTGCCGTCTGCGGCATCTCCACGCGGAGCCTGCGGTACACGCGGACGTACGTTATCAAACTCGAAACTAACCTTGTCGCCATCAAGCTTTAATCTTGCACTAAACTGTGTACCCTTTTTAGACGTAAATCCATCAAGCAATTCAGTCACACCGTCATTGAGCAGAGCCTTAGCTTCGATCACGGAAATATTTCGTCCCGCTATAGTACTCCATATCGTAAACTTGCATCCCTCTTTGTAGCCTTTACATCCGTACCCACGCCGTGTGCGGATAACCTCACGTCCGCATAACGGACAAGCACCGATTATATCGCCGGCAAAGCCCGTTGAATCCGCGCTTTTAGCAAGCGCAAATACATCGGATATCTCACGTTCCGCAATTTCCGTAGCACCTTTGATCCCAAGCTCACCGCGGTAAACGCGCTTCAATGCCTTACCAAGCTCAGCGGTCTTATATTTATCCATACCGATTCCCATAGCTCCGAGAGAATCTACTAAAAATTCACCATCAGGGAGAATGGTATAGACATCCTTTTTTAGTTGAATGTATCCTGACGAGCGCGCATTATCAATAATCTGCGTGCGCGTTGCTTCCGTACCAAGCTCAAGTCCCTCGAATACTGCGCGGTATTCCTCCGCATCATCAACCTCATCATCCTTTTTGGAAAGCTCGTCGCGGAAAGGATTTTTCAAATAGTTGTTCAGCGTCTCGATTGTATAGTGCTTTGGCGGAGACGTCTCTTTTTCTGTCGGCTGAAAATTTATAAAGTCGGAGG
>JAZRAB010000042.1:0-2191 GCA_045634345.1 Candidatus Flemingiibacterium sp.
TAACGCTCCTCGTGCATCTTTTCGATAGCGGCAACCCCCTCGAAAAGCTTTGCAATGTGGTCAAAGCCCTCTTCGCGCGCGTCCTTTGCCATCTGAGCGTACATGTCCGTCCACTCGTAGTTTTCGCCCTCTGCCGCATCTTTAAGATTTTCAGCAGTGGTACCGATACCGCCGTTCAGAAGCTTGAACCACATCTTTGCATGTTCCTTCTCATTCTCAGCGGTCTCAAGGAAAAGCTGTGCGATCTGCTCATATCCGTCTTTCTTCGCCTTAGATGCGTAGTAGGTGTATTTGTTGCGTGCCTGGGATTCGCCTGCGAATGCTGCGGCGAGATTAGCTTCTGTTTTTGTGCCTTTGAGATCCATTATTGTGTCCTCCTAATGACATAAAATTTCCGCTATAGCGGTTTATTACGATTTTATTATAACCAATTTTCAAGGAAAAATCTACACATAATTTATGAACACAATTTTTTTTTATACTTTATTTCGTCACCGCTATTGCAATTTTAAGGATTTTATGGTACAATGAGCACATGATGTTAAAGCCGTATAAAGTAAAGGTAAGGTATATAGATGTTCAAAAGTGTGTTTACAAAATATATAACCGTCTTTATGCTGATGATAATGATCAGTTTTCTGATTCTCACCTTTATCCTTTGTCAGATGGTGGGAAGCTGGTCAACGGACGTTAAGGCAGATATTGTCGAGCGAAGCTCGAATGTCGTCGCAGAAGCAGTCAGCGAGATGTTCGCCTCGGACGGCGCCGAAGATTTCAACCAATTCATCTATTTCAGCATGAACGGTATCGAACAGCTCCTATCCGCATTATCCGCATATAACGATGACGTACACATTCTCATAATAGATACGACGGGAGCAATACTTGCCCACGATGAGAATATAACGCAGGGTTATATCGTGAACAACATTCCACAGTCGATAGTTGAAGATGTAAGAGAAAACGGTGTTATGCGAATAGTCGGTGATCTTGGCGGCGTCTTTGAAAAAAAACAACTTGTGCATGCTTCCATGATAAGCGATAATGACGGTGAATTTCTTGGTGCCGCCCTGGCATGCTCCGAGTCGCAGCAGGTTGAGACTCTTATTGAAACAATGATAAAAACTATCATCCTCTCATGTCTGTGGGTGATGCTTGCGGCACTTGTTGCGGTCTATTTTATCAGCGATAAGATAATCGCGCCCTTAAAGCAGATGTCAAAAGCCGCAAAAAGCTTTGCGGCCGGAAAATTTGATGTAAGAGTTCCGGTCAAGGGGCGTGACGAGGTAGCAGAGCTCGCAACGGCGTTCAACAGTATGGCGGCATCAATGTCAAAGCTTGAAGATATGCGGCGTACCTTTCTCTCAAGCGTATCGCACGATCTTCGCACCCCGATGACAACCATATCCGGCTTTATCGACGGAATCCTCGACGGTACCATTCCTCCTGATAAGCACGAATATTATCTTGACATCATCCGAAATGAGGTACGCAGACTTGCCCGGCTTGTCGCAAGCTTGCTTGATATTACAAGGATTCAGGCAGGCGAGCGTAAATTCACCAAATCGGCGTTCGACATATGTGAAATGGCGCGTCTGATATTAATATCATTTGAGCAGAAAATCGATGCAAAGCGCCTTGAGGTAGAGTTTGACTGCAAGCGCGATAAGATGATGGTATGGGCTGACCGTGACGCAATATATCAGATACTTTATAATATCTGCGACAATGCGGTTAAGTTCTCACGCGAGGGCGGAAGCTACAAAATAAGCATCTTAGAGCGTGAAAAGAAGGTCTACATTTCGGTTTACAACGAAGGAGACGGCATTCCGGCGGATGAGCTTCCGTTCGTATTTGAGCGCTTCTATAAAAGCGACAAGAGCCGCGGACTTGATAAAACAGGAGTAGGACTCGGACTTTATATCGCAAAGACGATAATCGATGCGCACGACGAGGAAATATGGGTACGCAGTGAGCACGGCAAAAACTGCGAATTCGTGTTTACTCTGCCATATACACCCGAGGGTGAGATAGTGGTTAAAGACTAAAAAAGGTAATAAAAAACGCCCATAAGGGCGTTTTTTATTTGCCGTATTTGTTCACCAGATACTCCAATGCCATGCCGTAGCCCGGGATGCCGTGTCCCTTGAAGGCTGCCTCACAGGCCAAGCCCGCATAGGACACATGGCGG
>JAZRAB010000043.1:0-4490 GCA_045634345.1 Candidatus Flemingiibacterium sp.
TGTCAAGAGATAAATTATTGTTTATCGGGCATTTGCTTCTTTGATTATTGCAACTCCCACGCGACGCATTGCGCCGCCTATCGTATTTGCAGAGGGGAACCAATTGTCTCTCAAGCAAGCCGGCTTCGCCGACTTGCTATAAAGTTCGGCAAAGCCGAACTTGCACGCAGGTCGCTTGCGACCTGCTAACGCCGATCCATAGGTTTCACCTGCACCCCTTCTTTGGCTCGGCTAAGCTGCCTCTTGTATGTTGGTAACTGCTATAAAAGAGAGGCGCTAGCCAAGGAGTTGAGGTTGGCAGGGGAAAAAACTTCGGCGTTTGAGATGGTTCTTCCCCTGCCTGGGAGCGCGAGGGCAGAGCCCTAGCATATCGGCAGGCGGTGCAGAGCACCGCGTGGGAACACCAACGTTCGGAGTACAAACTCCCCGACAAACTCAAATTTAACGTATACCAAGCAAAATCCAATGCAAAGCTATGAATAAACAACCGATGCTGTTAAAACAGCATCGGTTTTGTTTATTCAAGCTCAAATGCGCCGGTGTAGAGCTGATAGTACGTACCACGTTCAGCAATCAATTTGTCGTGGTCGCCGCGCTCGATAATGCGCCCGTGGTCAAGTACCATGATGACATCAGAATTCATGACCGTCGAGAGGCGGTGAGCGATTACAAACACCGTTCTGCCCTCCATCAGCTTATCCATACCGCGCTGTACAATCGCCTCGGTACGGGTATCTATCGATGAGGTGGCTTCGTCAAGAATCATTACGGGCGGATCGGCAACAGCCGCACGTGCAATCGCAATAAGCTGGCGCTGCCCTTGCGAGAGATTTGCACCGTTATTGGTAAGCTCGGTCGCATACCCGCTTGGCAGGCGTGTGATAAAGTCATCTGCACCTGCAAGCTTTGCCGCTTCGATACACTCCTCGTCAGTCGCGTCAAGTCTGCCGTAGCGTATATTGTCCATGACTGTGCCCGTGAAGAGATTGGTCTCCTGCAAAACTATTCCGAGTGAGCGGCGAAGATCGGATTTCTTTATCTTGTTTATATTAATACCGTCGTAGCGTATCTTTCCGTCTGCGATATCGTAGAAGCGGTTTATAAGGTTAGTTATTGTGGTCTTGCCGGCGCCCGTCGCACCGACAAATGCAACCTTTTGTCCCGGCTCGGCGTAGACCGATACATCGTGCAGTACCGGCTTGCCTTCCTCGTACCCGAAGTCCACTTCAGTGAGGCGTACATCTCCGCGAAGCTCGATGTATGTGATACTGCCGTCGCCATGCGGATGTCGCCACGCCCATTCGCCGGTACGTTCATCCGCTTCGGTAATGTTTCCGTTTTCATCGATTTTCGCGTTTACAAGGGTAACATAGCCGTCATCGGTCTCGGGCACCTGATCCATCAGATCAAATATACGCTTCGCACCCGCGCCTGCCATCGCAATGGAGTTGAACTGCTGTGAGACTTGATTCATGTTTCCGGTAAACTGCTTTGTCATATTAAGGAACGGCACAACGATACTGATGCTAAAAGCCATACCAGAAATGCTGAAGTTCGGGATACCCGACAGAACAAACAGCGCACCGACTGTAGCTATAAGCACATACAGCGTGTTTCCGATATTCATGATTATCGGTCCCATCGTATTGGCGTATGCGTGTGCGCGGTAGCTGTCTTCGTAAAGGGCGTCATTTATCTTGTCAAAATCGGCATTGCTTTCGTCCTCGTGACAGAACACCTTGATGACTTTCTGACCGTTCATCATCTCCTGGACAAAGCCCTCTGTCTTACCGATAGCCTGCTGCTGGCGGATAAAATACCTTGCCGAGCCGCCTCCTATCTTCTTTGAGACAAAAAGCATCGCTGCAACGCCGAGCATTACAAGCAAGGTAAGCGGTATACTGTACCACAGCATGATGCAGAACACCACTACAACGATGACTATTGCCTGAAGCATAGTCGGCAGAGACTGCGATACAAGCTGACGGAGCGTGTCGATATCGTTAGTGTAATGGCTCATTATGTCGCCGTGCTTGTTTGTATCAAAGTAACGTATCGGCAGATTCTGCATACCGTCAAACATCTTAATACGCATTTTTGAAAGGAAGCCCTGAGTGATATATGCCATAAGCTGATTATAGACTGTGATGGCGGTAAGCGAGAGGATATAAAGTACCACTAACACGAGCACAAGAGGAACAATATCTGCCTTTGCCCCTTCCCAGTCGCGGGACTGATACCATACTTCAATCGCCGCAAGGACTTTTTGTTGGAAGAGCGCAGGGATAGCAGATACAACAGCGGCAAAAAGAATACATCCTATTGTAAGTGGAACGAGGCGCGGATAATATCCGAGAAGAAGCTTCATAACACGTCCGAGAACTGAAAAATCAAGCTTGCGCTTCGGTGGCTTCATGTTATTATGTGTCTTACTCATTCTCTGCACCTCCCTGCGTCTGCTGTGTATATACCTCACGGTATATCTCACTTGAAGCGAGCAGCTCATCATGCGTTCCTGCCGCCGAAATCTTACCGTTGTCCATAACGATTATCATATCGGCATCCTGCACCGATGCAACGCGCTGTGCGATAATGATTTTTGTCGTCTCGGGAATATACTGCTTAAAGCCCTCGCGGATAAGCATATCCGTCTTTGTATCGACTGCGCTCGTCGAGTCATCGAGAATGAGTATCTTCGGCTTTTTGAGAAGCGCACGCGCGATGCAGAGACGCTGTTTCTGACCGCCCGATACGTTTGTACCACCCTGCTCTATCATTGTGTCGTAGCCATCGGGAAATGAGCGCACAAATTCATCCGCCTGCGCAAGACGGCACGCCTCGGAAAGCTCCTCGTCAGTCGCATCTTTATTGCCCCAACGAAGATTCTCCTTAATGGTTCCCGAGAAAAGCAGATTTTTCTGCAATACCATCGCAACCGAGCCTCGCAGTGTGTCGAGGTCATACTCGCGTACATCCGCACCGCCTACCTTGACGCACCCCTCGGTTACATCGTAAAGACGCGCGATAAGCTGTACAAGAGTCGATTTGCTTGAACCTGTACCGCCGAGGATACCTACCGTCATACCGGACTTGATGTGAAGATTAATATCAGACAGCGCGTACTTTTCCGCTTTTGATGAATATTTAAAGCTTACATCGGTGAAATCAATCGAACCGTCACGAACCTCTGTGAGTGCATTTTCGGGATTCTTCAGCGCAGGAACTTCGTCAAGCACCTCACAAATACGCTTGACCGATTCCGCTGACATCGTGAGCATTACATAAATCATCGAAAGCATCATGAGCGACATAAGTATCTGCATACCGTAAGTAAGCATAGCGGAAATCTGACCCACAAATATCTCCGTACCGCCGCTTGTGATTATCATCTTTGAGCCGACAAGCAGGACAAATATCATATTAAAGTAAAGGCAGACCTGCATGACGGGACCGTTCAGCGCAACGATGCGCTCCGCTTTTGTAAAGTCGCGGCGAATATCATCGGATGCATCGAAGAATTTTTCCTTTTCGTATTCCTCGCGCGAGAACCCCTTGACAACTCTCATCGCGCGAACATTTTCCTCGATGGATTCGTTCAATCGGTCATACTTTCTGAAAACGCTTCTGAATGCAGGCATAGCCTTGCGGCTGATAAAGAAAAGTCCGCAGATGAGGAACGGGACAACGACAACAAAGGTTG
Source organism: Candidatus Flemingiibacterium sp. (assembly GCA_045634345.1). Classification (GTDB taxonomy): domain Bacteria; phylum Bacillota; class Clostridia; order Oscillospirales; family CAG-272; genus Flemingiibacterium. The sequence goes on from JAZRAB010000043.1 coordinate 3,701, forward strand.
TAGCAAGCTTGCCGCCCATTCTGTACGCCATGATAATTGAAAAAATAAACATAAGCGGACTGCGCACCGCCGTGCGAATGAGCATCATAAATGACATCTGTACATTAGTAACGTCGGTGGTCATGCGTGTGACAAGAGAGGTTGACGAAAACTTGTCTACATTCTCAAAGGAATAGGTTTGAATGCGACGGAAAATGTCGTGGCGCAAGTTTTTGGCAAAGCCTGCCGAAGCTTTTGCGCAGGTGAATCCCGCAACACCGCCGCAGGTCAGCGACAGTATCGCCATAACAACGAGTATGACTCCGGTTTTTATTATTTCGGTCATATCAACGCCGTCTTTGATGCTGTTGACAAGCTCAACCGTGATAAATGGAATATACGTCTCAATAATCGCTTCCCCGACAATAAAAAGAAGCGTAAGTATAGTCGGCAGCTTGTATTCTCTGACACAACCTGCGAGTCGTTTTATCAAGTATAACACTCCCTTGTGAAATCGTTAGATACCTAACTATTATAGCGCAAAAATATTTGTATTTCAAGTAAATATCAATATTTTTACAATTATGTAACTTTTGGTGTTAGGTATTTATAAAACTAACGGGTAGTTAGTTTTGTAAATAAAATATCATGGTGTAAATTGGGGTTTATAGCGAAGTTTGCGCTTCGAGCGTTGGTGCTCCTTGCAGTGCTTCGCACTGCCTGCCGGTATTGCTCGCGGCGGCTTGCCGCCACTCGGTTGGGGGAGGCGCTGCGCTCAAGCGCCGCTCCGCCCTCCCCCGACACCCCCACC
>JAZRAB010000044.1:0-10940 GCA_045634345.1 Candidatus Flemingiibacterium sp.
ATCTCCTCCAATAAGCAACAACCTTCAAACCAATATAAATTTTAGAAATAATTACCAATAAAATTCACATAATATTTCCCACTCGGCTATTGCTTTTTATAAAAAAATATTGTAAAATATTATTGATAATATTTTATAGGAGTATAAAGCATATGAAGAAAACAAAAATCATCGCATTAGCTGCGGCTTTTTCGCTCACGCTTACCGCACTTCCGCTTCTCGTTTACGGTGACGAAGCTGTATATAACTCCGAGGAAGATCCCCTTGTTTCGCTTTCATACATAAACGAGGTCATTATTCCTGAATATGATAAAAAGATTGAAGCGCTCGAAACCAAGATCTCCGGCATGACTGAAATAATGACTCTGCTTCAGAATAATCTCACTACTGCAAACAACACCATTGAGGTGCTTGAAGAAAAAATCACCGAGCTTTCCGAGAATGATGACAGCCTCGGTCAGTATAAAGTGGAGCATCTCAAAAAAGGAACTAAGCTGCTTGCTGAATCGCCCTGCGAGATAATTCTGCGCTCCGGCTCTGCAATCGTTGTTTCAATCACAACAAACGGACTAAATGATATTTCTAACGGCGAAGAGCTTCTGAACGCAGCAAATGTTCCGCTCTTCCATTGCCTGCTCGTGCCGCGCGGCGGCGACGGACGCGGTATTCAGATCACCTCCTCCGAGGCATACGTTATGGTGAGAGGAGATTATAAGATTGTCGAATAAAAAAACTAAACAGGACAAGCTCCGTCGGCTTGTCGCTCTGTTAATGGTCGTTTTCCTACTTATATCAACCTTTGGTACGATTATTTATTATCTCACAGCTCCGGTCTTCGCGGCAGATGACACATCTTCTTCGGACATTGAAACCGAAACCGACGAATCTGCCCCCGCCGATGAAACTGTGATTGATACCTCCGGCGATGAAAAGCTTATTCGTGTGGGACTCATGTACGGAAACGATGTCACTGTCGGGTTCGAGACCGATGCTCCGAACGGCTTTATAATCAATCGTGTGAACAGAACCGCTGATCTTTCATCAGAACCGCTTTGGGAAATTGACCTTACCAAGGTGTCGTGCACAGTTGACGCAAATCTTTCAAAGACAGCAATGACATATTCTAAAACCGCCGATACAGCCAAAGCCGTTATCGGCGGCTGGCATATTAAGGTCGGAGACACCTTTTCGCGCGACGATGTAGTTGCATGCATAAAGCAAATTACTCCTTATCTCGACGAGCTCGGCATATATGCGATTCCCTCTTATATTGGCGGCACTTATTCTGTACGTGCAGGGCACTTCACCGATGAAGCATCTGCGGTATCAAACGCACAGAAGCTGCAAGAGCTCATGCCGGACTTTTCTATAGGTGTTGCTGCACCTACAAAAACGGCAGTATCCCTTGTTGATCCTGTTTCAGACAAGATACTGTTTGAATACGACGACAATGATACCACCGCCTTAGGCCTTGCCGCTCGCCAATCTCCAGACGGCGAAACGGCGTATCTTGTTACTCCTGCAAAAAAGCTGTACGCAGGTACGTTCATGTTCCGTCGCTATATTACCGACAGCGTTGACGGAGTTTCGCTGACAGATATTATAAAGCTCGGAGATTACGTTAAAGGTGTAATTTCGTATGAAATCTCCCCGTCATGGCCGCTTGAGGCACAGAAAGCCTTTGCAATAGCTGTGCGTTCTTTTACGCTTGCCAAGGTGAGACATGAAAGCTCATATCAAGTAGATGTATGCAACAAGCAGCATTGCCAGGTATATGGCGGGATGACTCGTGTCAACGATGCTGTGAATCAAGCTGTTGATGAAACCGCAGGTCTTGTTATGGCGCATAACGGTAAAATCATTGAGGCATATTACAGCGCGGTTACAGGCGGCGTAACTGTAAGCAGCTACGACGAATGGGGCTATCAGCGTATTCCTTACCTCGTAGCGGTAAAAACCCCCTGGGAGATATACACCAACCACTCAAAAGGAAGTTGGACAACCGAGGTTTCCCCTGCGGAGCTTTGCACGTATTTGCGTGATACAAAAGGATACACTTCTCTTCGCAGTGAGATTGCATCAATAACCATTGATCAGCTTGCCGAAAATTCCACGTATGTACGCAACATCACCTTTACCGATACATACGGAACAAAGGTCTCCATTAAAACTTGCGAAAAAGTTAGACTCGCACTCTCAAAATACGTAAACAGTGCTAACTTTGTTGTCGGCAAGGGTGAAGTAGAGGCTGAGCAAACGACCTTCACATCCCATCCTATTGATTCCCTCGCAGTCCGCACATCGAGCGCCACACACTCGCTCGCTGATGTTGAAAATGCCTCTGTAATTACGGCTTTCGGAAAATCGCAAACTACGATTTCTGATAGTTATTATATCTCGGCATACGGAAAAAACAAGGTCGGAGAAACATCCGCTCTTACCGAAACGGTAACTGTCTATGCCAAAGACCCCGATAATTTTATCTTTGTTGGAAAAGGCTGGGGGCACGGTGTCGGACTTTCGCAAATAGGTGTACGTGATCTCGCAAATATTGGTTACACTGCCGAGGAAATACTTCCCAAATACTTTACTGATACTGTGATCTGCGATCTGCGTACACTTTCATAATTGCTAATATCACAAAAAACAGGCGGCATTGATTGCCGCCTGTTTTTATATGTAGAATCCGTTTTGGAATTTTGTCGGAAGCCTATCCTCGTATATATGCGAATCGTTTGAAAATGTCAGTACTTTTGCAAGAATATAGGTCGGATCGTTGTTCTCTCCCTCGCCGAAATGTATCACGGTCACACAGCTGTGGGAAACATCAAAATGTGTGGCAAACATAGGATACGGAATGTCGAGAATAGTTGAGAGAAATGCAATGCCGAAACCTTGGTGAGCGAAAAATGCAACACGTTCATTATTCGGTGCAACTGCTTTGTAACAATGGTTTTTGCGGTCATGCTCATATCCGAGCTTGTAGAGCCATTCATCCGTCTCATTTGCGATACGAGTAATTCCACTGTAAAGCTTTGTATTTGCAAAAGCTTCGTGCGTGTACCATTCGTCGCCGAGTGCCCGCATTTCGTTCGAATTCATTATGCGTCTGTATCTACCCTGATGCATGTACCACGTGCGTACCCCTTTTTGATTAGGAGCAGATGCCTCTTCCCAAAAGATTTCTTCGTTTGCCCAATCAAGTTCCGTAATAGGAAGCTTTAGAAGCTCAGCGGTCGGCTTGGCGGTATCCTTTGCACGTCCTGATGTTGAGGCGAAAATTCGATCAACACCGTGCAGGGCAAATCGGCGAGCAAGTGCCTCCGCCTGACGTGTGCCGAGAGCCGTAAGACTGTCTGGGTCGTATATCGGATCACCGTGACGCATGTAGTAAAGTAACATATTATTCTCCTTTGACACCGAAAACGGTGTTATTTTTTTATTCTTCATTCATAATACGACAAAATAATCGCTCTATATGATGTACAATAGTACTGTAAATATTTGCAAGAAGGAGTCACAGAAATGGAATGTAATGTCAAAAGCGAGCTTAACGGCTCACAACTAACAATAATGATAGAAGGCGAGATCGATCACCACAGCGCACGCGGGCTGCGACAAAAAATCGATGAGCTTCTCTACTACTACCGCCCGAGCAAGGTAGCACTTGATCTCTCCTCGGTCGCATTCATGGATTCGTCGGGACTTGGACTTATCCTCGGACGCTTCACGCTTGCGCGTGAGCTTGGCGGTGAGCTTCGTGTGCTTGACCCCAACGAAAGCGTATCAAAGGTTCTTGATCTCGCAGGCACATCCCGACTTATAAGGATCGAAAAAACAACAGTGAAAGGAACATCAAAATGAAAACTTTAGTAAATGAAGTACGTTGCCGTTTTTTTGCGGTAAGTGAAAACGAAGGCTTTGCTCGCAGTATGGCGGTTACCTTTGCGTCTCAGGCTTCACCGACCATAACACAGCTTGCCGATATCAAATGTGCAGTCAGCGAGGCAGTTACCAACTGTATTGTTCATGCATACCCGAACGGTGGGGGAACTGTAGATATGAATATGCGCCGTTATGATAACGGCGAGATTGTATTGAGCGTAAAGGACAAGGGAGTAGGTATCGCTGATGTTGTTGCGGCACGCGAGCCGCTATATACCACAGATACAACCGGCGAGCGAAGTGGCATGGGATTTTCAATAATGGAAAGCATGACAGATTCTCTAAAGGTAAAATCCTCCCTCGGCAAAGGAACGACGGTTACGATGAAAATAAAAGTAGGTGTGAGCAACTGATACGTACATACGCCAAAACAGAGGTGAAAGTTTGAAAGATAATCTTTCAAACTACCTTTTGTGGCGTTACATCGCTCAATAAGCGATGTTTTGCTGCGCAAATCACGGCACAAAAGGAGAGGAAAGGAAGCTTTCGCTTAGCGAAAGCTATGGTCATAAATATGGGAACCAGCGATTATTCCCGAAACGCTGAACTGCTTTTAAAAGTTCGTGAGGGAGACAGTGAGGCGGAGGCAAAGCTGCTCGAAGCAAACATGGGGCTTATACGCAGTATAGCTATGCGCTTTAAGGATCGCGCGAACGAAAACCACGGATGTGATTTTGAAGATCTGATACAACTTGGCGCAATCGGCATGATAAAGGCGATGAAAAGCTATGATCCGTCCTTTGGCACCGTGTTTTCTACCTATGCAGTACCGCTTATAATTGGCGAAATAAAACGGTTTCTGCGCGATGATGGCCCGGTAAAGGTAAGTCGAACAACCAAACGTCTTGGCGCAGAGCTTATGCATGCACGCGAGGAATTTATGCGCCGCGAGGGACGTGAGCCGACGGTGGACGAGCTTTCTGAAACATGTAGGATATCACGTGAGGAGCTGTGTCAGACACTTCTCTGCATGAAGCCGCCTCATTCATTCTCGGAACCGGTGAGCGACGACGGAGCACAGCTTGGAGAGCTTCTGTCTGCAGACGGTGATGAGCTTGACGGGCTGTGTGACAAGCTTGCGCTTCGTGAGGCGATACGGTCACTGCCAAAGACACAGCGCGAGATCATTGTTCTGCGCTATTTCCGCGATATGTCACAGCAGCAGACTGCCGAAATACTTGGACTGACGCAGGTAAAGGTATCACGCGAGGAGAAGAAAATTTTCGCGCGTCTCCGCGCAGAGCTATAAAATAGTATATTAGGAAGTCGGTTGAATTAAAAAAGCCGACTTCTTTTTTTGTCAATTTGCATTGGATATATACAGTTTATCACAGATTTTTTTGTTTGTAAAGCGCTTTGTGTAAAGAATTTAAAAAAAGCGTACAAATAGATTTTCCCAAGTGATTGACTCGGCAAAGTGAAGATGATATAATACTCTCGAAAAAATGATTTTTGGAGGTAATTCATGCGTCTTTACAACATCCCTAATTCACTTCTCTACTTTTCACGTTACAATTGGTATCTTCGCGCACTTAACACAAAAAAAGCCGAGCGACGTAAAATTCTTGCTGATATCAATTCGGGACTTATCAGCCGTGATACGCTTGATTCAGATTGGCAAAAATCGCTCGAATCGGAAATCATCGACTTAAAAAAACGCCTTCACGATATCGAATCAACAATCGAAGGAATCCCCGAAACACCCAATCTTCTTCCCTGCAAGCTGTTCATGCGTCTATATTTTGTACTTGGTATGTCAATGACCGAAACCGCGGAAAAAATGAACGTCAGTCTCTCAACTCTGCGTCGAATCAGAGACCGCGCGGCAAGGCATTTTGACGATTTTCCGCCGCATAATTACGCATGATTCTTTGATTACTTTTCCCGAAAATGCGGTGTTCGATATTAACCAATATAAAAGGCAGCCTATATGACTGCCTTTTATATTGCTCATTAAATTTTTTCAGTAATCAAGTGTTTCTGTCAACGACCTTCATCGTTTTCAGATTTCCTATCTTCTTCGATCTCGCATCAAGCTCGCCGAGTACATCGGACAGCTCGAGTCCGCGCTCGTTCATCATTACAACAAGGTGGTAAAGCAGATCACTGATCTCGTTCTTGAGTTCTTCGTTATCGCCATTTTTTGCGGCAATGATCGTTTCGGCGCATTCTTCGCCTACCTTTTTAAGAATCTTGTCAAGCCCCTTTTCAAAAAGGTAGCAAGTATATGATCCCTCTTCGGGATTCACCTTGCGGTCGGCAACTACCGCATAAAGCTCGTTGAGCACATTGTCGTTCATCTTATTTCTCCTCACAATTCATTAATTCTCGATAAAAGCAGGTGCGGTTTCCTGTATGACAAGCGGCCCCCGTCTGTATTACCTTGCAAAGCAGTGTATCCTCGTCGCAATCGTATGAAAGCGACATTACGCGCTGAACGTGTCCAGATGTTGCACCTTTGTTCCAAAGCTCACCGCGCGAACGGCTCCAGAACCACGTCAGTCCGGTCTCAAGAGTGAGCGCAAGGGACTCACAGTTCATATAGGCGAGCATAAGCACTTCCCCGTTTTCCCAGTCCTGAACGATAGCCGGTATCAGCTCGGACTTTTTAAAAAAGATATCCAAATTTACATTTTTATCTATCATGTTAATTACCATGTCTTTGCAAAGCAAAGACTTCCTTGCTAGTCGATATTTTTGTCGGTTTCGTGCCCGAAATTGGCGGCGAAGCCGACCAAGATAAAATTTCGTTGCGTGAAAATTTATTTTTCACGCTAGCCTCACAGGTATATTTCTTGTTTTAAGATATTCCTTGACCTCGCGCACCGAAAGCTCGCGGAAATGGAACAGACTCGCCGCAAGCGCCGCATCCGCACCCGACTTCTCGAACACATCCGCAAAATGCTCGACCTTTCCGCCGCCGCCGGAAGCTATGACGGGAATATTTACTCTATCGGCAACCGCTTTTGTAAGCTCAATATCGAAGCCATTCTTGGTGCCGTCAGCATCCATTGATGTGAGAAGTATCTCGCCAGCGCCAAGACGCTCTGCCTCGATGGCCCATTCAATGGCATCAATGCCCATATCCTTGCGTCCGCCGTTTATATAGACTGTAAAATGTCCGTCCTCGCAGCGCTTTGCATCAATTGCAAGCACCACGCACTGACTGCCGAATTTATCTGCGGCATCGGCGATTATCTGCTTATTGAGTACAGCAGACGAGTTGACGGCAACCTTGTCCGCACCCGCAAGAAGAATCTCACGAAAATCCTCGACAGTACGTATTCCTCCGCCGACAGTCAGCGGCATAAATACCTCGCGTGCTGTGCGCTCAACTACATCAACTATAGTCTTACGTCTGTCACTTGACGCGGTTATGTCAAGAAAAACAAGCTCGTCAGCCCCCTGCGAATTGTAAAATTTTGCGCTCTCAACGGGGTCTCCCGCATCGCGCAGTCCTACAAAATTAACGCCCTTTACAACACGTCCATCCTTGACATCAAGGCACGGAATAATTCTTTTTGACAGCATGCTCTACCTCAACTTTTTGATACTTCTATTGCTTCACGAAGCGACAGCGAGCCGGAATATATCGACTTGCCACAGATTGCTCCGTAGAGATTCATCTCTGCAAGATCGCGGATATTTCCGATATCACGTATACCGCCGCTTGCGATAATATTTATGTCAACAGCCTCGGCGAGTGCGCCAAGCTGTTCGAGATTTGGTCCTGCGAGCGTTCCGTCCTTGCTTATGTCCGTGAAGATAACATATTTAACGCCTATTTTCGCCATCTCGCGTGCAAGATCGATGTAATTGACACTTGACCCCTCAAGCCAGCCGGCAGTCTTAACCATTCCGTCAAGCGCATCTATACCGACAGCAATGCGCTCACCGTATTTTTTGACGGCATACTTGACAAGCTGCGGATTTTTGAGCGCCGCCGAACCGATTATGACTCGCTCAATTCCCTTGTTTATGTAGTAATCAACCGTGTCCATATCGCGTATACCGCCGCCAACCTCAATCGGAATGCTCACCTTGCGTGCGACCTCTGTATATATATCGGAATTTATGCGACTTCCCTCTTTTGCGCCGTCGAGATCTACCATGTGGATGTACTCGGCACCGTCACGTTCAAACGAAAGCGCGGTCTCAATGGGATCAGCAGCAACCTGCTCGGCAGTTCCGTATTCGCCTTTCGTAAGGCGCACACATTTGCCGCCGAGTATATCAATTGCGGGTAAAATTATCATTTTATCAAGCTCCAAAAGTTTCTTAAAATATTGAGTCCAACCGTCTCGCTTTTCTCGGGGTGAAACTGACATCCGTAGATGTTGCCGTGTGCGACAATTGCAGTGACCTCACTGCCGTAATCTGTGACGGCAACAAGATCGGCGCGATCCTTCACTATAGCTTTATACGAGTGAACGAAGTAGACCTGATCGCCATCGCAAAGATTTCCCGTTATAGGCGAGGAATTAACGCATTTAAGCTCATTCCACCCCATATGAGGCACCTTAACCCCCGCATCTTCTATCTTTATAACCTCACCACCAACAAGTCCAAGACCTTCGCATTCACGAAATTCAAAGCTCTTATCGAAAAGCAACTGCATACCAAGACATATTCCGATAAGCGGCTTTTCTTTTACATAATATCTTATAAATACATCAAGTCCGGTCTCGGCAAGGCGTGCCATCGCATCCGGAAACGCACCGACGCCGGGAAGTATAAGCCCGTCCGCGCTCGAAAGCGCCTTTGCATCGTCCGATATAAACGAATCCGCGCCGATAAAATCAAGGGCGTTTTTAACGGAATGAAGATTGCCCATTCCGTAATCAATGATTCCAATAGTTTTCATCTGTCTCTCCGCTTTTAGAGTGTTCCTTTTGCTGACAGGATCTCACCGTCACGAGGCGCTATAGCATCAGCAAGTGCATGCGCGAATGCCTTGAACATAGCCTCAACGCAGTGATGGTCGTTATCGCCGTAAAGAAGCGAAATGTGCAGTGTCGCGCCCATATTAAAGGCAACGGCACGGAAAAATTCCGCAGTCATCTGCGTATCGTAATCGCCGATCATCGGAGCAATCGGCAGATAATCGCATACAAGATACGGTCTGCCCGAGATGTCGATTACACAGCGCGCAAGCGCCTCATCCATAGGGATAAACGATGTGCCGTAACGCATTATCTTGCCGCGTCCCTTTGCAATCTCGCCAAGGAGCTTGCCGAGTACAATTCCCACATCCTCTATCGTATGGTGGCAGTCAACATTAAGGTCTCCGTTCATTTTTAGCTCGATTACCGCACGGCTGTGTATCGCAAGTGAATTTAGCATGTGGTCAAAAAATCCAACTCCGCTAGTTCCTTTGAGTCCGTAACCGTCCGCCGCACCGAAGTCGACTGACATTGTTATTTGAGTTTCGAGAGTATTTCTTACAAGAGATGCCTTTGCACTGTTCACAAAATCGCCTCCTTGAATTTTTCAATAAATATGTCTATCTCTTCACGCTTCCCTGCGCATACACGCATATATCCGCCGGACATACAGCGTATCGCAACGCCTTGCGTGAGGAGTTTTTGATATATCTCGCGCGCCTCCTTGTCACAGCACATTTGCATATAAACAAAGTTTGCCGCAGTTGGACAAACGCGCACAATTTTGTCAGAACTGATTTTTTCAAGCTCGCTGTGCAGATATAAGAGATTTTCCTTTAACTGCGCGATTTTTTCTTTTATTTCTTCATAATGCGAAAGAATTATTTTTCCGAACACCTGAGAAACCGTATTAACATTGTAGGGACTTTTAATTTTGCGTATCGCGCTCGCCATATGAGGATTCGTTATAACAAATCCGAGCCGCAGTGCTGCCGCACCGTATGCCTTTGACATGGTTTTGAGTACGATAAGATTATCGTATTTAGAAATCAGATCAATGACACTCTCGTCGGTCGGCGAAAACTCCATATACGCCTCGTCTACTATCACGATATAGTCGGAGCTTTTGATAAAATCTTCAATCTCACCGCGCGGACACACCCATCCGGTCGGATTGCAGGGGTTTGAGAAAATAACAATTTTCGATTTATTTGCACTTGTATCGGCAAGAAGCTTCTTAAAATCAATCTCGAATGTATCGCCCTTAACATAATGTACCATTCTCGCGCCTGCAAGAGTACTGTAAAACTCGTACATTGAGAAATCCGGAAGTGCAACCGTAACTGCATCGTCAGGCTCGGCAAATCCACTGCATATAAGGCTTATAAGCTCATCCGAGCCGTTGCCGGCAACTACATTTTCAGGATTTACGCCGTATATCCGCGAAAACGCCTCGACAAGCTCGCTTGCATAAGAGTCAGGATATCTGTTAAAATCGAGCGAATAGAGAGCCGCGGCAAGCTCATCAAGCACCGCCTTTGACGGAAGAAAGGGACTTTCATTCGCATCAAGACGAACAGTGCATGGTGTTAAATTCGGGCGGTATTCTTCTAGGTCTTTGATTTTTTGAGGAATGAGGTTTTCTATCATATTAATCCTTACTTTAATCTCTGGAGAATCGAATTTGCGTGTGCAGTAAGTCCCTCCGCTCGTGCAAATCCCACTACCTTGTCTCCGATATTTTTGAGCGCATCCTCGTTATAATAGAGGTAGCTTGATTTTTTGATAAAGCTGTCAACGCCTAGAGCCGACGAAAATCTCGCAGTGCCGTTTGTCGGAAGAACATGGTTCGGACCGGCGAAATAGTCACCGAGCGGTTCGGGCGCATTATCTCCGAGGAAAATTGAGCCGGCGTTTTTAACAAGCGCAAGCAGTTCGAACGGATTTTCAACTGAAAGCTCAAGATGCTCGGGGGCGATCTTGTTTGAAAGCTCAACCGCCTCCTTAAGCGTATCTACAATAATAACCGAGCCGTATGCGTCGAGCGAGCGGTCGATGATATCACAGCGCGAAAGCTCCTCTTTCTGACGATTTATTTCTTTCTGCACGTCA
>JAZRAB010000045.1:0-9307 GCA_045634345.1 Candidatus Flemingiibacterium sp.
CAAGCGGAACAAAAGGCGGCAAGTTTATCATCGACAGCCTCGATGAGCGCTCAAATAAAGGGCGTATCCGACTTGCGGCACGCCGCTTTATATAAATACAGTATAAACGAAAGGATGTTAATCATGCTCCCTCCGCACGAACTGAAAAACAGAGCATTTACCAAAGCGATTCGCGGATACAATCCCGTTGAGGTTGATGAGTATATCGATTTTCTTATCGAAAAATACACCGAGCTTTACCGTGAAAACGATGAACTCGAACGCAAATTGAAATCTGCGGTCACTCGTCTTGATGAAATGAGAAACGATGAAGATTCAATTCGCAGCACTCTCATTGATGCAAAGCGTGCCGCAAATAAGATAAAGGCCGATGCCGAGGAAAGAGCGGAAGCTATAGTCAGAAGTGCAAAAACTTCATGCAACACCATACTTTCCGATTTCAATGCAAAAATAGAATACGGCAGAGATACTCTTGCCGAGCTTCAGAGAGATGCATTTGCACTAAAACGTGAATTGTTTGAGCGCTACAGCGAGCATATACAGATTATCGAAAAGTTGACCGACGACATGGATGAAGCTTCCATTCCGGAAACCTCGGAAATGCGCCGCCAAGCGGTAAACGACCTTAAGGCAAGCATCGCAAGCACTTATGCCGCTCCAAACGCCGACAGTGTTATAAATACCGATGAAAACGATAATATCATTGTCGATGAGCCGATATGTCCCGATGATACAGCATCCGATGATGCAACGCAGGAATATTCACAGCTCGATATTTTTGCAGACGATGAGATTGAAACGCTGGATGTTTCCCGTGAACCACTTGTCTTTGAATCTGCAAAATCAAGTCTTAAAGGTTCCGTAATGGAGCTTAACCGTCAGTATAAGGAAGCGGACGGAGATGTTATAAACACCCCCGACAGCGATATTGGCGAAGATGAAAGTTACATGGATTTTGTTAAATCCGTAACCTCTAGGTCAGATAATGACTCAAAAGCCGCTGATCTTGAAATACTGTTCGAGGACAGCAACCGCAAAAACAAGAAAAAGAGAAAATAAATATTCACAGCATTTAAAGGAGCTAACACCAATGTCACAGGATTATTCTAAAACATTAAATCTTCCGAATACCGATTTCTCGATGCGTGCCAATCTTCCTCAGCGCGAGCCTGAGATCGGCGCCGTTTGGGCAAACGAGAATATCTACGAAAAAATGCTCGAGAGAAATGAGGGCAAGCCGCTCTTCATTCTTCACGATGGCCCCCCCTTCTCTAACGGTAATATCCACATGGGTACCGCACTCAATAAGGTTTTAAAGGACTTTATCAATAAGTATAAGTCGATGAACGGCTATAAGGTTCCCTATGTTCCGGGTTGGGACAACCACGGTATGCCTATTGAATCTGCTATTATCAAGAAAAATAAGCTTGACCATAAGAAGATGTCAATCTCTGAATTCAGAAGCGCTTGCCATAAATTTGCGCAGGACTTCGTTGACATTCAGATGACCTCCTTCAAGCGTCTCGGCGTACTCGGAGACTGGGATAATCCCTATCTTACTATGGACCCCAAGTTTGAAGCACGCGAGGTCAAGGTCTTTGGCGAAATGTACAAGAAGGGCTACATCTACAAGGGACTTAAGCCCGTTTATTGGTGTCCTCATGATGAGACCGCTCTGGCTGAGGCAGAGATCGAGTATAAGGACATCGACTGTACCTCTATCTACGTTAAATTTAAGGTAAAGGACGATCTCGGTAAGTTCTCTGCCCTTGACCTTGACAACACTTATTTCGTTATCTGGACGACCACCACATGGACTCTCCCCGGCAACCTTGCTATCGCTGTTCATCCGCGCGAAAAGTATGTCGCAGTCAAGGCTGACAACGGCGAGACCTACATTCTTGCCGATGCACTTGCTGACAAGACAATGGCGGCGGCAGGTATCGAAAGCTTTGAGCGTGTAGCAGAATTTGTCGGCGGCGATTTTGAATACATGACCGCACAGCACCCATTTCTTGAGCGTGAAAGTAAGCTCCTGCTTGCAGAATACGTTACAATGGAAAGCGGTACCGGTTGCGTTCATACTCCTCCCGGCTTCGGTGCAGACGACTATGTAACCTGCATGCGCTATAAGATTCCGATAATCGTACCCGTTGATGACCGCGGCTATCAGACGGAGGACGCAGGCAAATTCGCAGGTATGTACTATGAGGAATCGAACGAAGCTATCCTTAAAGATATGAAGGAATCGGGTGCACTGCTCGCTTCCGAGAATATAAGCCACAGCTATCCGCACTGCTGGAGATGTAAGAATCCTATCATCTTCCGCGCAACTCCTCAGTGGTTCTGCTCCGTTGACGCCTTCCGTGCTGATGCGGTGAAGGCTTGCGAGGGCGTTGATTGGCTTCCCGCATGGGGGGGCGACCGCATGGTTTCCATGATCAACGAGCGTGCAGATTGGTGTATTTCCCGTCAGCGCCGTTGGGGTCTGCCCATTCCCGTATTCTACTGCCCTGAGTGCAAAAAGCCTGTTTCTACAGATGAAACTATCACCGCTGTTTCTGCGGAATTTGCACGCAACGGTTCCAACTCGTGGTTTGACAAGACCGCAGAGGAGCTTCTCCCTGCCGGCTTCAAATGTCCGTACTGCGGATGCGAACACGGCTTTATCAAGGAAACCGACACTCTCGACTGTTGGTTTGACTCCGGTTCCACTCATTTTGCTGTTCTTGAAGACGGCGAGCTTTCTCATTGGACCGGTATGCAGTGGCCATCTGACCTCTATCTCGAGGGTGCTGACCAGTACCGCGGTTGGTTCCAGTCTTCCCTTCTCACCGCTGTCGGTGCAAAGGGCGAGGGCGCACCGTATAAGCAGGTACTTACGCACGGCTGGGTAGTTGACGGCGAGGGCAAGGCGATGCATAAATCGCTCGGCAACTCGGTATATCCCGAGGATGTAATCAAGAAATACGGCGCGGACCTGCTCCGTCTTTGGGCGGCGTCAAGTGACTATACTGTCGATGTCCGTTGCTCCGATAACCTCTTTAAGCAGTTCTCCGAGACATACAGAAAGTTCCGCAATACCGCGAGAATTATCATGGCGAACCTCGGCAAAACCGGCGAGGACTTCAATCCCGACACAGATATGCTCCCGCTTTCCGAGCTTGAGCCTATCGACAAGTGGGCGCTTGCACGCCTTAACAAGCTCGTCAAGGATGCTCACGAGGCTTATAACAACTACGATTTCCATATCGTTGTCCACGCTATCTCCAACTTCTGCACAATTGATATGTCGAAGCTCTACATCGACATCACCAAGGACAGACTTTACGTTGAAGCGGCTGACTCCAAGACACGCCGTGCGGCGCAGACTGCGATGTACCACATTCTTTCCGCACTGACACTCATCACAGCTCCGCTTCTCTCCTACACAGCAGAGGAGATTTGGGCTTCTATGAAGCACGTATCAAGCGACGACACAAGAAGCGTATTCCTCAACGATATGCCGAAGTACGACGAAGCACTCTGCTTCGACGGTATCGAAGAAAGCTACGCGAAGCTGTTTGATCTGCGTGATGACGTCATGAAGGCGCTCGAAATTGCTCGCGCCGATAAGCTCATCGGTAAATCGCTCGATGCAAAGCTCACAATCTGGGCACCTCATGCAGACACTTACGCAACACTCACTTCTTTCGCATCCGAGCTTGAAGATATCTTCATCGTAAGCGGCGTTACTGTACTTGAAGGAACCGCGCCGGCAGATGCTTACAGTGAGACTGTAAGCGGTATCGGCGTTAAGGTCGAGCCTGCGGACGGCGAAAAGTGTGACCGTTGCTGGAAGTATTCCACCGAAACACACAATGACGGCGAATCCTGCCTCTGCAGTCGCTGCAAATCGGTTGTAGGCTGATGAGATTTCTTTGGCTCCTGCCGATTGCGGCAGTCATCGGACTCGACCAGCTGACAAAGTACCTTACGATTCTTAATCTGAAACCTATCACCACTTTTCCGATTATAGAAAATGTACTCCATCTCACTTATGTTGAAAATCGCGGCGCGGCGTTTGGTATGCTGAAGGATCACCGTTGGGTATTTATGGTTGTATCAACTGCGGCAATAATTGCAATTCTTATTTTCATGTTGGCAGGCTTTAAAAAGCATTTTAATCCGCTTCTTTATATTGGACTTTCAATGATAGTCGGCGGCGGAATCGGCAACATGATTGACCGAGTTTCATTCGGTTATGTGGTAGACATGATCGATTTTCGTCTCATCAACTTCGCTGTTTTCAATTTCGCGGACACATTCGTGTGTATCGGTTGCGCGTTGGTGCTCTTTCAGATCATCAAAAGCGATATCGCTGAATCACGCAAAAGCAAGACGGGCGACCACTCGTCGGAAAATTAAAAGAGATAACGCACTCGGTCGCCGGCCGAGTGCGTTTTTACAGGAGAAAATGAACATAATAACAAGTGAAGACGTCGGCAAGCGACTCGACGTCTATATAAGCGAAAGCGAGAATATTACGCGCTCTGCCGCGCAAAAGCTCATATCGACCGATAACGTCACGGTAAACGGAAAACTCCCCACTAAAAACTACCGTCTCCGCCTCGGCGATGAGGTAGAGACCGAGCTTCCCGAGCCTGTCAGCGACGATGCTGTACCACAGAATATTCCGCTCGATATTGTCTATGAGGACAGCGATCTGCTCGTGGTAAACAAGCCGCGCGGCATGGTCGTCCACCCCGCGCCGGGCAATCCTGACGGAACACTCGTCAACGCCCTGCTCTACCACTGTGCCGACTCGCTTTCCGGCATCGGCGGAGTTATCCGACCGGGGATTGTTCACCGTATTGACAAGGACACAAGCGGTCTATTGATAGTCGCAAAAAACGATGCATCACACCTAAAGCTTGCCGAACAGATAAAGGAACACAGCTTCGAGCGCGAATATCGCGCGATAGTTCTCGGGAATCTCCGTGAGGACACAGGTACAGTTGATGCCCATATAGGCAGAGATGCACGCGATCGCAAGCGGATGGCAATAAATCCGGACGGCAGAAACGCGCGCACACATTATGAGGTTCTTGAGCGCTTCACCGCAATGGGACACAGCTACACCTTTGTACGCTGTATACTCGAAACGGGACGCACGCACCAAATTCGCGTTCATATGAAGTCCCTTGGACATCCGCTCCTCGGCGATACGCTTTATGGCGGTGGTAATACGAAGTTCGAGCAGAGCCTCGGCGGGCTTCTGTCCGGACAGTGCCTTACCGCATCTCACATTGGGTTCGTTCATCCGGTAAGCGGCGAATTTCTCCGCTTCGACTGTACGCTTCCCGACTATTTTATTGCTATACTAGATAAACTCAGAAAGGCATCCCTATGAAGTTTGATGGAATCATGATAATCACAGACCTCGACGGCACGTTCTTCAATTCAAAAGGCGAGATTGCCGAGCGAAACATTGAGGCAGTCGAATATTTTAAGCAAAATGGGGGACTATTTACAATAGCGACGGGACGCACACCACTCTCGCCCCCATGGCTCAGCGAAACATTCACTCCGCTCGTAAATGCTCCCGCTATACTTTGCAACGGTGCGTTCTGTTATGATTTTACGAAAAAAGAGCGTATATGCGAAATCGAGCTGAATTACGAAAAAGCCACCGAGATCTCGATGGCAGTGCAACGCGATTTTCCTGAAATCTCCGTCCGACTTGCGCTTAAAAGCGGAGAAATCCGAATGGCGCATGATGATTCAATTCAAGTAATTGACGGAAAATACCATATCACCGGCTCGCAGTTGACAAGAATCAGCGGTTGGACTCGTGTTTCTTTTGATGGCGCCGAGGATGCCACAAACCGAGTGCGTGAACGCTTTGAAGCTGAATACAGCAAATATTTTGCTCTTATGAAGCCATGCCCTGTAATCTATGAATTTCAGGATATCAACGCCACAAAAGGTCAAGCTCTTGACCGCCTGCGTATTCATTTAAAGAAAAACGGCATTGTTGATGAAAGCATAAGGATATACGCCGTTGGAGATTACGAAAATGACCTTGACCTGCTTGCTCATGCCGATATTGCGGCATGCCCAGAAAATGCGATAGATGAGGTACAGAAGCTTGCACAAATAAAGCTTTGTCACTGTGATGTCGGTGCTATTGCGGATTTGATTGAGCACATTGAAATTGGAATAAGATAAAATAAAAAGGGAGCAGTGCTCCCTTTTTATTTTATTCTCATTTCGTATCTTCTTCATTCTCCGGAATAACTTCAGTCATCGCAGCAATCGCACATTCGATCATTTTATCATCCGGTTCATGAACCGTAATGCGCTGAAGCAGCATGCCGGGAGCGGCTATGATTCTTGTCAGAGTATTATCATATTTACCGCAAATCTTTATGAGCTCATATCCGATTCCAACGGTCAGTGGCAGAAGCAACAGCTTGATTCCAGTGCGCAGGAACGGATTGTCGACCGTAATAAACATCGAGATTATAATACCGACAAGAAGCATCAGTATCATAAACGATGTTCCACAGCGAGGATGGAAACGGCGCTGTCCTTTTATATTTTCGACAGTCAACGGAAGTCCTGCCTCATAGCAGAATATCGTCTTGTGCTCTGCGCCGTGATACTCAAATGTGCGACGCACATCCTTTACAAGGCACATAGCGCCCATGTAAGCAACCATTATGATTATACGAAGCACGCCCTCAAAAACACTTCTTATAAGCTGTGATTCGAGTACGGGCGCCACCTTGACAAGAAGCGCATAAAGCTGTGCGGGCAGATATAAAAACAGCACAACTGAAAGCACAACGCCAAGAACTCCGCCAATTCCGGCGGCGATCCCCATAAGAGTGGATTCCTTTTTCTTATCTTCCTCCGTCTGCGGCTTTTCGCCATCTTCTTCAGGCATTGCAATCTCTGCCGAGCGCATAAGCGCTTTGTATCCCGTCTTCATCGAATCGATAAAGTTGAATATTCCGCGAACAAACGGAAGTTTAAAAAACTTTGCACGTTTGTTTTGTGCGACTTCCAATTCTTCAAGTACTATTTCTCCCTCGGGATTGCGTACTGCCATCACCGTCTTTTTTGGACCACGCATCATAATGCCCTCAATAAGTGCCTGCCCACCTATCGAGGTTTTGATACAGCATTTATTTTCTTTGTTAGCCAACTCTATATCCTCTCAATTATATGTATTGTCATATGTAAATATTATAAACCTTTTTTATTTTCTTGTCAACAATTATCCTGTAACATTATGATGAATTTGGCTTCTACTTGACATTATAAGTTTTCTTTGATATAATATATATATTATTTAACGAAAGGATTCCCTTTATATGATCTTAAATTCACGCGAAACCTGCATCGCCTATCGCTGTCCCTACTGCGGCTCGGGTATCAAGAGCATGGTGGGCGTTTTCGCGCTTTCCGGCGCAATGAAAAAGCTGAAATGCTCCTGCGGTGCAAGCGAATTGACCATAAATCATGCAAGCGACGGCAAACTGCGCGTCACTGTTCCCTGCCTTTTCTGCAACAGCGAGCATACATTCGCAGTAAGCTCAAAGCTTTTCTTTGAAAAAGACCTTTTTGTTTATCCTTGTCCATATTCTGCGTTCGACCTAGTGTTTATCGGCAACGAAGAAGCGGTGTCAGCCGCGCTCGACAAATCCGAAAAGGAACTTATTGATCTGCTTCATCAAATGGGACTTGACGACCTCGACAAGCTTCACGGTGATCTTGACAGCTTTAATGACGACGATGACGGTCCGTGCGATCCCTCGATTTACGATACTGTAATGTTCGTGATACGTGATCTGATCGAAGGCGGCGACATTAGCTGTTGCTGCGATGACGGCGATTACGATGTTGCTGTTTCCGATGACCATGTCAAGGTGTTCTGCCGTTCCTGCGGCGCGGCAAAAGATATACCGACTGACAGCGAACTCGCCGCGCGTGCATTTCTTGAGGTTGCTCATTTGAAGCTTGAAAGACTCTGATTTCTCAATTTATATTTAGTGTCAAAATTCCCTCGTGCTCATACTATGTAATAGAGAGAAACACCGCCCGACGAGCGGACGGTAAACTCTCATACCGCGTGTTTCACGCGAAAAATTCGGAGGGAATATATGAATAACTGCCTTTGCAACATTTTTGACGACAAGTGCGTATGGCTCATCATCATCGCGCTTCTTATCATCTTCTGCGGTTGCGGCAACAACAACGGTTGCGGTTGCTAAACAAAAATTAATGAACAGTGGGGTGCTTGCGAAAGCGCCCCACTGTTCATTGTTTAATAAATTATTGTTTGTCGGGCGTTTACTTCTTCGATTATCGCAGCTCCCACGCGGCGCTTTGCGCCGCCTGCCGTATTGCTCGCGGCGGCTTTGCCGCAACTCGGGAGGGGGATCCACTGCTCTCAAACGCCGATGCGTGCTCCCCCTCCATCCCCTCAAGCCTCGGCTGAGCCGACTCTTATATGTTGATAACTGCTATACAAAGGAGCTCGCCAGCCAAGGAGGTTGGGGATGCAAGGGGTAGGAAACTTCGGCGTTTGAGATGGTTCCTGCCCCTTGCCGAGCGGCGGCACGCCGCCGTGAGCAATACCGGCAGGCTGTGAGAAGCACCGCAAAGAGCATCGTTGCTCGGAGCAGCAAACTCCCCTATAAACTCAAATTTGAAAAAAGCAAGGAGTTGTCTCTACACCGAACAAACACCTCCTTGCTTTTCTCATCCCTTCGGTTTGCCGCGAAACAGTACAGCCGCGAGCCATGCAAACACCATCGCCGCTGTCACGCCGGCGCTTGTCGCTGTAAGACCGCCGGTAAGCGCTCCGATAAGCCCTCGCTCGTCGAGCGCTTTTTTCACGCCCTCGGCAAGCGAATACCCGAATCCCGTAAGCGGTACGGTGGCACCGCATCCAGCGAAATCAACAAGCGGTTGATATATTCCGATACCTGTCAATATGACACCGGCTACAACGTAAAATACCAGTATGCGCGCAGGGGTGAGCTTCGTTTTGTCAATGAGTATCTGCGCAATAACGCAGAGTCCGCCGCCCACCGCAAACGCCCATATATAATCAAAAATCTTATCCATTGTCCCCCTCCTGCACAGAGATTCGTGCGAGATGTGCTATACCCGGTATTGTGAGACCTTGCTGAATACTTGCCGTGTTCATCATCGCTCCGGTTGCAATAAAAAGTATATCTGTGAGCTTCTTTTTCTGAAGCTGCGGTAAAATATGGCCTGCGAATACCGTAGCAAAGTCGGAGGCCAAGCGGTC